>CAZJZP010000152.1:0-6353 GCA_964550505.1 uncultured Prolixibacteraceae bacterium
GAACAGAAAATATTGTAATTTTCACGTAAATCGTAAGTAACCTGAGTAGCTTCCGGCACGCCTCCTTCAAGGATTACAGGAGTAACGGGAGACTCAGTCCCTCCAAGATTAAAACCTTGTTCCTTTAAGCCTTTTTGAAGTGCATTAACGATAGTCCAAAGTTTTTCTCTGAGTTGGTGTTCTGTTTTTAGGAGTTCTAATCTTTTTAATCCACCAATAACCATTGGCATAGGAAGTGATTTTGCATAGATTTGCGAACGTAAATTATATCGTAAGTAATCAATAACATATTTTTTACTGGCAACAAAACCACCAATACCAGCCATAGCTTTAGCAAAAGTGCCGAAATATACATCCACTTTATCTTGAACACCAAGATGTTCATCAGTTCCTGCACCTGAAGGTCCCATTGTTCCAAAACCATGTGCATCATCAATCAAAAGTTTGAAGTCATATTTTTCTTTTAAAGCAGTAATTTCTCTTAATTTTCCTAAATCGCCAGACATCCCATAAACGCCTTCAGTAATTAACAGGATTCCTCCTCCAGTTTGTTCCACTAGTCTTGTAGCACGTTGTAGTTGTTTTTCGCAATTTTCCATATTATTATGTGGATAAACAAAACGTTTTCCCATATGTAAACGCATGCCGTCAAGAATGCAAGCGTGTGCTTCGGAATCGTAAACGATAACATCTTTTCTGTCAACAAGCGAATCTATAATAGATACCATTCCTTGATAGCCGTAATTCAGTAAAAATCCATCTTCTTTACCAACAAAATTTGCTAGTTTTAATTCTAATTCTTCGTGGTATTTTGTTTGTCCAGACATCATTCTGGCGCCCATAGGATAAGCCATTCCCCATTCTTTTGCTGCTTCAGCATCTGCTTTTCGCACTTCAGGATGATTTGCTAAACCGATGTAATTATTTAAACTCCAGACTAATCTTTCTTTTCCTTGAAAAACCATTCTGTTGGAAATTTCACCTTCCAAACGAGGGAAAGCATAGTAACCGTGTGCGTTTTTTCTGTACTGACCAAGAGCTGTGTGGTCATCTTTGAATTTATTAAAAAGATCCATTGTTTTTGTTTTAAAATGTAATTATTTGCAAAAATACATATTCGCAAACGATAAGAAGAAAAATATTATTAAAAAATGCTAAATAAACGGCTTTATTCCTTAAATTTGTAATAATAAAGAGAAATAATACGTTTTTCAACGCAAAGCTTATTCAAAAACATATCAGCATGAAATACAAAAAAACAATTTATATTTTCATTTTATTGATTATTATAAGTTTTCTGTCACTGCGTATGTCTTCCGAAATTATTGATGATAAGCCAGAAAGAAAGGATAAAGTAGCTCCTCCAGGAACAATTAAATTAAATGATTCATTATATATCGATAAAACCCCAGTATCGAATAATTCTTACCTTGAATTTTTATCCTTTATCGAACGTTCATATTCTCAAAAGGTAAGAGATTCATTAAAGAAATTCCCTAGATATGATGTGCTTTCCGAAGAGTTTCAGGAATTTGTAAAATCAAATGTGGACAAAGAAAAAGAACTTTATCAGGAAATGCTTATTCCTAAACACATGCATATCAGTTGGGATATGAGTCAGTTTGAATACCAACACCATCCATATTATAGAAATCATCCTGTTGTTAACGTAACAACCACCCAAGCACAAACATTTTGCGAATGGAGGACAGATATGGTAATGCTTAATTATGCCATTAATTCCAGAGATGAAAAACAACGATCAAAATATTACAGCAAAATACAATATCGCCTTCCTAGTCCGGAAGAATGGAAAATGGCAATGGAATATTTTTCAGAATTTTGGATTACAGACAGAAGTATTTTCGAACATGATAAATCTTGTACTTTTCCGGCTTTAGAAGACAGAAAAAACAAAAAACGCTTTCAATATGTGCCTCGAAATATTGCAGAAATGAGCAGCGAAAAAGATATTGCCATGGGTTTAAGCTGGTATGACAAAGATACTACTGATAATTATTTTAAAACAGTAAGATATACCATGCCGCATGATTATTTAGGCTTTCGATGTATTTGCGAAATTATTGAATATTAGTTTATTTTCCTTAGAATTTCCAGTTAACTCCGATACTCGGCATTATTGGCAATTGATCCACTCTTTCGTAACTAACTCTATCGAAATAGAAAATATTTTGCCTATCGTAAGCATTAGTAACGCTCAGATTTACATCAAGCTGTGAGTTTTCTGTTATGTAGAATATGCGTTTAATGGAAATATCAAGTCTGTGATAATAAGGCAATCTTCCAGTGTTAATTTCAGCGTAGATAATTCCTAGGTCTTCATTTGAAGTGATATAATCAGTAGTAATACCATCACTAAAAGTAAGTTGCGGATAAAATCCTTGTGTAAGGGTAAATGGGAAACCGGAGCCTAAATTCCAGCGAACGCTGAATTCCCAGTCAAAGGTTTTTCCTGCTTTATAGGTTCCTACAAGATTTACATTATGCCTTCTGTCATAATGCGGTAAATATTCTACAATGCCATCAAATCGGTTGACATATCCCAAGGAATAAACACCCCAAAGATAAATCCTGCGGTAATCCAGTTTTACCGAAAAGTCAATTCCTTTAGCCAAGCCTTCTTCCACAACAAAATCTTTCTTTAAATAATCTGGCTTGTCGTAATAAGCGGGTTCATCGTTATATACTTTGTTTTTGTTGATATTAGTAAGCTGAGAAAAATTCTTATAATAGCCTTCAAGATTGAATACCAATGTCATGTTTTTTTCTTTGTTTAAAACTAAATCATATTCAATACCAGCAACAAGATGTTGTGCTTTTTGCAGTTTGTGTGTTATGGGTTCTCCGTTAAAAGTACTTGGGAGGTTTTCTGGTCCAGAGATAAAACCGTAAAAGAGGTTAACCACATCTCTATCGGAACTAGAACTGATAAGGTTTTGAGAATATAATCCAGCAGCCATTTTCACACGTAAATGATCGCTGATATTATATTTCATTGCTAATCTTGGCTCTGGAGAAACCGTGGATAAAGAAGCAAAGAAATGCAATCGGAAACTTGGCTCCAATAAAAAGGCTTCTTTTTCTCCTAAAGCCATTTTGTATTTTAGAAAACCAGCTAATTCCGTTGTGTTTTGCTCTTGTTGTATTAAACGATTGGCTGCATTATAAAACTCTAAATCAGTCTTGAAACCCAACATTTCTAAACCATATGTTAATTCGTCTTTTCCTAAGAAATAAGTGAAATTCAAACCACCGTTAAAGCCATTAATTAAGCTTCTTTTGGGTAATAAAGTTTGGTCGGTCATCTGGATATCGTAAGAAGAATAAGCGAAAATCCCTTTGATAAGTGCTGCAGTGGCTGCAGGAATAACCACAAAATTCATCCCACCACCAAAACTTTTCCAGTTATATTGTGCAATTTGCTGATAATTCACTCTGTCATCGAAGTTAAAGCCAAAAAAGTTGACATTGCTTCCGTTGTTTGCATTAAAGGATAATTTCCCATAGTAATCCGTAAAACGATAGGGCAAACCGTCTTCGTCAATATAGCTGTATAAAGAAGTAGAAGTTTCATCTAAATAAGAATGTTTTACAGAAAAGATAAAAGAACTACTGTTGTCATTAGGGTTCTTTTGTTTGTTTATTGGTCCTTCAATTAGCGCTTTAGCAAGGAAAGGACTAACACCCAAAGAACCACTCATTCTTTTCTTGTTTCCACTACGTGTAGTGATATCCATTATTGATGAAATTCTTCCGCCATATTCAGCACCAAAGCCACCAGTGTAAACATCTGCACTTCGCATAATATCGGTATCAAAAACAGAGAATAAACCAATAGAATGAAAGGGATTATAAATAACCATTCCATCTAGCAATACTTTGTTTTGAATAGGCGCTCCTCCACGAATATACAATTGACCTCCTTGGTCGCCAGTGAAAATAACTCCCGGTAAAACCTGTAAATATTGAGCTAAGTCTGGTGAACCACCAAAAGAAGGTAAGCTGTTGATTTGTTTGGGCGTTATTTTGGTAACTGATGTTTTGGTTTCTGTTTTTGCTTCATGTGATTCGGCACTGATTTGTACCATGTTCAAATTATAAGAAGCTTTTGTCATGTAGAGGTTCTTGGTAATCATGTCGCCAGCTTTCAATGTGATGGATTCTTTTAAGGTATCCATCCCTAAGAAGGTAATCATCAGATTATATGTTCCTGGAGGAATCATGGAAATGGCAAAATATCCATTTACATCAGTTGCTGAACCGATGCTTGTTCCTTCAAAATAAACATTAGTGTATATTATCGGTTCCCCTGTGCTTTTCTCGTAAACAAAACCTCTGACAGTTGCGGTGTTTTGCGCTTCTGATACAAGAGAAACAAGGACTAATCCCATTATTCCTGCTAAAATGGATAAAATCTTCATCTAAAAAACTGCTTTTCGTTATAACCAAAAAATTACAAACTTATTGCAAAAATAGACTTTCAGCGTTAAAAAAGAAATTTTTTTGCGATTTAATCAGTAAAAGGTCGTTTTTTCTCAGTAAAAGGGAAAGAAAAATTAATGAAGTATCTTGAAAATAAGTTCTTTATATAAAGAACCATGTTCGTTTGCACTAAGATTAGACCCGACACCTTTGGATTTTAAATCGTATTCTCGGAGGAAAGAAATAATTTGCACTAGTTTAGTAACAGAATATTTTTTGGATGCCATTTCAAAATCTTTTACAAAAAAGGGATTAATACCGAGTTTTGAGGCAGCTGTTTTTGGTGATTTGTCGGGGAGTTGAGTGTATATTAAGATTTTCATAAAATAGCCGTACAATATACTCAAACAAAAAACCATCGGATTGTCTTTAGGGTTTTTTGAAAAATAGTCGATGATTTTATTGGCTTTTAAAACATCTTTTTTCCCTAAAGCATTTTGCAATTCAAAAACATTGTAATCCTTGCTTATACCGATGTGTTTTTCAATTAGTTCGCAGCTTATTTCGGTGGAATCTTTGAGATTGATTAGGAGTTTATCAATTTCATTCACAATTTTGGAAAGATCGGTTCCCAAACTATCTGCTAGCAGTTGAGTTGCTTTGGGAGTAATGCTTAGTTTTTTCGATTTCACGTAGTTTGCAATCCATTCAGCCACTTTATAATCTCTGATTTTCTCCGAATGAAAAATCAAGCCGTTTTTTTTGATAGCCTTAGCTAACGGTTTTCGTAAATCGTATTTTTTATGCTTGTAGCAAAGTACGAGTATCGTTGATTTAAGTGGATTTTCTGCATAAGCTGTCAGCGCTTCGATATTGTTTAAACTTTGGGCTTCTTTAACTACAATTACCTGATAATTAGCCATCATCGGATATTTCTTAGCTGTATCAATGATATGTTGCGCATCGGTATCCTTACCGTAAGCAATTAGCTGATTGAATTCCTTTTCCATTTCGTTAAGGATAGTATTTTCAATACAAGCTGAAATGCTGTCAATATAATAGGCTTCTTCTCCCATCAATAAATAAATGGGATAATAGACTTTGTTTTTAATCTCCTGAATAATTTGATCGGCAGCCATTAGAATTTCAGGTGTTTTACGGTTAAACCATTGTTAATAAGTTGTTTTAGGGATTCCACCCCCAATGTAAGGTGGTTTTCCACGTAATTTTCAGTAACTTGTTTATCACTTTTCTCGGTTTTCACTCCAGAGGAAATCATCGGTTCATCGGAAACCAATAAAAGCGCACCGATAGAAATATGATTGGCAAAGGCGACGGTAAAAAGCGTTGCGGTTTCCATATCCACACCGATGCAACGAATTTCGCGGAGGTATTCTTTAAAATCTTCATCATGTTCCCAAACGCGACGGTTGGTGGTGTAAATCGTTCCTGTCCAGTAATCCATATTAAAATCACGGATAGTGGTAGAGATTGCTTTTTGCATATTAAAAGAGGGCAGGGCAGGAACTTCAGAAGGCAGATAATCATCGGAAGTACCTTCACCTCTGATGGCAGCGATAGGTAGAATTAAATCGCCTAGTTTACTGACTTTTTTAATGCCGCCGCATTTACCCAAAAAGAGCACTGCTGTTGGTTCAATAGCGGTAAGCAAATCAATAATAGTTGCTGCATTGGCACTTCCCATTCCGAAATTGATAATGCTAATATTCTCTGCAGTAGCATTAGGCATACTTCGGTTTAAGCCACGAATCTCAACATCATAATGCGCAGCAAAAAGATCTACATAATTATTAAAATTAGTAAGTAAAATATATTCCCCAAACTCTTCGAGTTTTGTTCCGGTATAACGAGGAAGCCAATTATTAACTATATCTTCTTTTGTTTGCATA
>CAZJZP010000153.1:0-6273 GCA_964550505.1 uncultured Prolixibacteraceae bacterium
ATATATCGTGCGGCAAATGAAACAATGACAGGCTCTGTTGACGATAATTATTTTATTAATGCAACAGCAAGTGCCGACCTATTAAAAAGAAAACTTAGTCTTCGTCTGGGAATGATGGATGTTTTCAATATGATGGAAAGAAATGCTACAACCAATACTCCAACATATATTTCTTTAAGTTCATCAAAGCATAAAACGCAATATCTTACATTTGGGATTACCTTCCGATTTGGAAAAATTGAACTAGAACAAAAACAAATGGCACCACAATCAGGAGCTGGACCTCGATAATAAATTATGTTTGATTAATTCTATTTAATCCACTCTGTTTTTCTACTTTTCTTTTAGCTGAAATCAAAAGATTAAGCAGTTGTATGAACTGTGTTCTCCATTTTTCATAGCCTAAGATACAGTTTTTTCTGCAAAAAGCGGTGTTTTTATATGTCTTGGAAATGATACATTGTGAATAAACATTGTATAAGATAAAAAATCCTTCTTATAAGTAAAAACAGGTGGATAGTTTTATTATTTGCTTCCTTCTTCTGCAAATTTAAACGTATGCAATATCGCTTCTAATTGCAGCAATAAATCTCTTTTATTTTCATTAGGATATTGCACATAGCCTTCAATACTGATTAAACGTCCTGTGTTTTCATCAACAAAAGAATAACTTAAGAAAGGTCCTCCCATAAATCCTCCACCATATTGTCTCCAAAAGCCACGCATTTCTATTGCATACATATCGTTGAAAATGATTTTTCTTGTTTGTGGTGCAATATTCGTTTCTGTTCCCATATAAGAATTGATTTCTGTTCCTTGAATATGTTTTTTCAAGCTGCTATCCCGAAATGCAATTAGGGATTCCTTGCTTAAGTCAGCAGTATCAGTGTATAGTTTTGTGTAAACCACAATAGCTTGACTGAAATCCTTGGTTTCTTTTCTTAACCACAGAAAATTTTCATCTTCTTTTGCCCAATAAAAAGATTTTGGAACAGCCAGATTAAAACCGAAAAGCTTGTCCATTTTGCGTGCATGCTCAATTTTTACACTAGGCTTGAATGCACTGTTGATACGCACTCGTTCTGACTCCTTAAAGCCTTCTATCACACTCTCTTTATTGTCTTGAAATAAACGAATAAAGGCTTCTTCAGAAGGAGCAGAAAATTTAAAAATGCTCTGGGGTTGACTCCATACATTTTTTTTCAATTCAAATTTTTCTGCTTTGTTCTTATCAATATCTACCCATAGCAAATTACGATGCTTTTTATAAATATCGTTTAATGAAGCTTCGGGGATATTGATTAGTTTGAAAATAGGCTCTTCTTGGTTTAAGCCATATTGAAATTGTCCTAAATAATCTTTAATTGCTTTGCCACTTTCCTTTTCCCAATAGTGTTTTTCCATAACGACAAGGATTTCAGATGTTCCTCCTCCGGATGAGCTCATTTGGTGTTTTTGTGGGTCGAAACAAGAGCTTAGAAAAGCGAGCAGAATGAAAAACAGAAATAATTTATTTTTTAGCATAGTATATGATGTTAGTGTTTAAAAACAAAAATAGCTATAGTTTTATTTCCAATCAATATAAAATCAGTTAACGGTAGTTCTTTTCAAGTTTTAGTTAAAATTGAGGAATACGTAAACTCTGTCCTATCTGTAAATTGTTACTGCTTAAACGGTTTGCTTTTTTAATATCATCTACGCTAACGCCAGGATATTTCTGAGCAATTATCCATAAAGAATCACCATTTTTAACAGAATAATAGGTATAGCTTGTGATTTTCTTAGAGGAAGAAGTATTGTTTGTTTGGGTATTGTTTGTAGCGTTGTTCTTTGCAACAACAGTTGAAGAGGCTGAAGAAACTTTGTTGGAGTAAACGGTTATTTTTTGTCCGGGATGGATAAGATTTCCACGGATACTATTCCATGATCTAATTTGACCGACAGAACAACCGTATTTATTAGCAATTAAGCCGATACTTTCACCGCTGGCAACAATATGTGTTAATTTGTTTGCTCCACTAGGAATGCTGGCAGTATAAGAAGTATTTGTGTTTTTCGAAGACGAATCTTCGGTATTGGACATATTTGCAATTTCTTCTTTAAGACGTTGTTCTTCCCTGATACGAGCAATATATAAACTATCTTCGATACTAACAAAGCGTATAGTTTTATCGTAGGGAAGTCTTAAACAATATTGATTTAACGGCGTTGCAGGAATGACACCTTTGCGAAAACTGGGGTTTAAAAATTCTATTTCTTCGATGGTCATTTGCAGAGAATCGGCAAGTAAATCGAAATCCAACGGATACTTAACCATTACCGTATCGATTTGATAATCGCTAATAGTAGCCACCTTAGGATAAAGGTTGTGTTCGCCAGCGTGTTCCATCAGATAAGCAACAGCAATAAAACGAGGGACATATTGTTGGGTTTCTCTGGGCATAAACTCTTTAATTTCCCAATAATTGGTTTTGCCGTTAGCTCTTCTCAGCGCACGGTTAACATTTCCTGGCCCTGCATTATAAGCGGATAGGACTAAAAACCAATCTCCGTAAATCTGATATAAATCACGAAAATGCTCACAAGCTGCAATCGTTGATTTGATTGGGTCGCAGCGATCATCCACATAAGAACTGACTTGCAAATCGTATAAATTTCCTGTTCTGAGCATAAATTGCCATAAACCCGTTGCACCCGCTCTTGACTTTGCTACGGGGTTTAATGCAGATTCAATAATAGCAACATATTTTAGTTCTAAGGGAAGATCTAAGCGGTCAAGATGTTCGTCAAAAAGCGGAAAATACAATTCTGCTAATGCCATCACTCTCGACATGTGTTTGCGGTATCTAAAACCATAGAAGTAGATGAATTCTTTAACATCTTCGTTGTATTCAAATTCCATTGGAGAACGGCGGTTCATTTCGGCTAATCTAATAGTATAAACAGAATCAGAATATTCAGGAACAAAGTTCTTTTCAAATCCATATAAGCTTTGATAGTCCGGGATTTCTTGTTTATTAGGTTCGCGAAATAATTTGAAAGTAGAACTGTCAATTTTACTTAAATAAATTAAGTCTTTAGAGATTAGTGTTTTGCTTTGGTTTTCTTTAGCTACTAATGAAGAATCTTCGGGATTATTATCTGCATAAATAGTGGTTGATAAAAATATCCCGAACAATAGTAGAAATAAAAAAACGACTTTGTGCATATTGTATGATTTTTTTACAAAATTACTATTATATTTTTTAATATGAAAACTTCTTTTCAAGATTGACCTTATTTTTCTTTGTTTTTTTCTTCAAAAATAAGATAGAAATAGTATTTTTGTCAAAACTTTAAAGAATAATTACATGAAAAACATTTCATTTCAATCCCTGTTTCTAATTATATTAACTGCAATAATTGTTTTTTCTTGTGTTCCAGCACGACAATTTGAAGACGAAAAAGCACGAAGAGAAAAATGTGAAAGAGAAATGGCTGAGTTTAAAGCCGAGTATAGTGATGTTTTGGCTGAGAATGAAAAAAACACCCAAGAATTAATTTCATTGAAGAAAGAAATTGATGCTTTAAAGCGAGATACTTTTGTAACAGGATCTTCCTTAAGGAAAATGACAGTTCAATATGATAAGATTAATAAATTAAATGATGAATTAATTCGAAAAAACCAGGAATTACTAGCCGGTAATATGGTTGAAACCGAAAAAATTCTTTCAGAATTGCAGCTTACTCAAAAAGAGTTACAGGAAAAAGAAGATAGATTAAACACTTTGGAAAAAGAACTGAATTTGCGAAGTGCTGAATTAAAGCAAAAAGAACTTACCATTACAGAGCTGCAAGCCAAACTGGACATGATGAATCAGTTAGTTACTGATTTGAAAAATAAAGTCAGTAATGCTTTAGTTGCATACAATAACAAGGATTTAACCATCGAACAAAAGGATGGAAAAGTTTATGTTTTATTGGACGAGAGTTTGCTTTTTGCTTCTGGTAGTTGGCAAGTAAATAGCAGAGGAAGAGAAGCGATTATTAAATTAGCAAAAGTGCTGGAAGAGGATCCTGAAATCCAAATAATGATTGAAGGTCATACCGACGATGTTCCTTACGGTGGTTCCGGTCATATTAAAGATAACTGGGATTTAAGTGTGATGCGTGCAACAGCTATTGTG
Source organism: uncultured Prolixibacteraceae bacterium (assembly GCA_964550505.1). GTDB lineage: Bacteria > Bacteroidota > Bacteroidia > Bacteroidales > CAZJZP01 > CAZJZP01. Next base: position 4,167 of record CAZJZP010000153.1, read on the forward strand.
AAAATAATTGTAAACAATAGTAAAATTGATCCTAAGCGCTTAACCGCAGCCGGCAGAAGTAAATATTCTCCGGTTGATCCAGCATCAACAAGTGAAGCAAGAAGAAAAAACAGAAGAACAGAAATTATTCTTACACCTAATTTGGAAGAGTTATTTAGATTGATAGAAGAAAGCAGCAATCCGAAATAAATAATATTTCGTATTTAGGCAAAGAGCAATTCAAAAACTTCTTCAATGCGTTTTACACTATGTATCTTGATATTCGGATACATTGTTTTGAGATTCTTTGCATTGTTTTTAGAGACAAAGATGTTTTCAAAGCCTAATTTTTCTGCTTCAGAAATGCGTTGTTCGATTTTATTCACTGGTCTTATTTCGCCCGACAAACCAACTTCGGCAGCAAAACAGCTTTTTTGCTCTATAGGAATATCTTCATAGCTTGAAATAATAGCACAAACAACGGCTAAATCAATCGCTGGATCATCTACCCGAATACCGCCTGCAATATTCAGAAAAACATCTTTGATACCGAGTTTAAAGCCACCTCTTTTCTCCAAAACGGCGAGAAGAATTCCCAGTCTTTTATTATCAAAACCGGTAACAGTTCGTTGTGGATGACCGTAAGGAGAAGGACTTACTAATGCTTGGGTTTCGATAAGCATGGGACGCATTCCTTCAATTGTTGCTGCGATGGCTATTCCACTTAGGTTTTCTTCTTGATGAGATAAGAGAATTTCAGAAGGATTTTTTACTTCACGTAATCCTTTGTTATGCATTTCAAAAATGCCAATCTCGGAAGTAGAACCATATCTGTTTTTCGTGGTTCGCAATATTCTATAGCCGTGGTTTTGTTCTCCTTCAAACTGAAGAACAGTGTCCACCATGTGTTCTAATACTTTAGGTCCGGCTAAGGCGCCGTCTTTGGTAATATGACCTACCAAAAATGCAGGAATGTTTTTTTGTTTAGCGTAGTTTTGAATTTCAGCTGCCGTTTGTCTGATTTGCGAAATGCTACCAGCAGTTGATTCAAGGAGAGAAGAGTATAGGGTTTGAATAGAGTCAATAATTAATAAATCAGCTTGCATCTTTTCCACTTCTTCCAAAATATTTTGGGTATTTGTTTCGGAAAGAATAAAGCAGTTACTTTGGTCGTAAGTGAGCCTATCTGCACGCATTTTAAGCTGTCTTTCACTTTCTTCTCCTGAAACATAGAGTATTTTCTCTTTTTTTAATCCCAAAGCTAATTGAAGAAGCAAGGTAGATTTACCGATGCCTGGTTCTCCGCCAATCAAAACGATGGAGCCTTTAACCAAGCCTCCGCCCAAAACACGGTTGATTTCGCCATTTAGTAAATCTATTCGATCTTCTTTGGCGGTAAGTATTTCCGAAATATGATGAGGTTCGGCTTTTTTTGCTGATAGTGGATTTGTAAATGATGTTTTAGCACTGCTTTTTTGGATAATTTCCTCTTCGTAAGTGTTCCATTCTCCACAACTAGGACATTTTCCTATCCATTTAGTGGATTGAGCACCGCAATTCCTGCAAAAATAGATGCTTTTTTGTTTTGCCATTAGTTCACTCTTGTCATTTCAACATACTTCCATAATCCTTCTTCTTCACGAATAATAATAAGCATTTCTTCGTCAAAAGTAAGGATTTTGTATTCTCCGTTAATACTAACGCCCTGGAAACCTGAAAAATAAAGCAAGTTCCTCTTGAGAGTAGGAGTTTCTATGGAATAATCTCCCCCAGCTGCTGTATCCCATTGCAGAGAATCCAGGTGCTTGGATAAAACATATAATTGTGTGGTTTCGAACGACCATTGGTATTTAACAGGGTCGTTTACATCAATTACATTAATTACATTCCACCTCCCTTGAAGATCTTGCTCAATTGTTTCTTCTTTATCACAAGATAAGAAAAGCAGAAAGCTGCTGATAACAGTAAAAAATATTATTTTGCTTGTTTTTTTCATTACTAATATATTTATATATCAACAAAGATACACATAAATCGTTTAATACATCATTTGAAAAGAAATGATTAAGAATTTTTTATTTTTTTTTCAATTAAGCTACTGGAATAACCCTCTAAAAAATCAATAGTA
>CAZJZP010000154.1:0-6273 GCA_964550505.1 uncultured Prolixibacteraceae bacterium
CGTTGAGTATCAAATTACTTTTAACCAAAAATTAAAAGTATGCGTAGATACGATTTAGATTGGTTAAGAGTGATAGTTTTTGCATTACTCATTTTTTATCATGTCGGAATGTTTTTTGTTCCATGGGATTTTCATATTAAGAACAACAATATTTACCATTGGCTAATATATCCGATGTGGTTTTTGAATCAATGGCGTTTGCCTGTTTTATTTGTTATTTCAGGTATGGGGACTTATTATGCTTTGCAAAAAAGAACAGGAAAGCAATTTGCATGGGAACGAATAAAAAGGCTTTACATACCTTTAAATGTTGGCATGCTTTTAATCATTCCACCTCAAGTATATATCGAAAGACTGGTTAACAGTCAATTTACAGGAAGTTATTTTGACTTTTGGCCTTCTAAGGCATTTATTGGAATATATCCGAATGGAAATATGAGTTGGCATCATCTGTGGTTTTTGCCCTATTTATTATTGTTTTCTTTAATTCTAATACCTTTGTTTTTATACTTAAAAAATCATCCAAACAACGTTTTTATTACATGGTTAAATAACCTAATTAAAAACCCTTTGGGTTTGTATGTTTTCATTATCCCCTTATTTTTTATTGAAGCCTTTATTGAGCCATTTTTTCCAGTAACTCACGCCCTAATTGGCGATTGGTATACAATTATTAACTGTATAACACTTTTCTTTTATGGGTTTTTATTGATTACTGTTAAAGATTCTTTCTGGTTATCAGTTGAGAATTTCCGAAAACGCTTTTTACTAACAGGAATAATAAGTTTTGCAATCATGTTATTAATACGACACAATTATAACGACTCCGACATTAGGTATTATACAGAGGCTTTCTTTAAAGTTTTAAACTTATGGTCATGGATTTTAGCTTTGTTTGGATTTGCTGCTAAACATTTAAATAAGAATAGCAAAATATTGAGTTATTCAAATGAAGCCGTTTATCCATTTTATATATTACATCAATCTGCAATGATAGTAGTTGCATATTTTCTTATAGATTTAAATTGGTCGTTTGGATTAAAAGCTTCAATAATGATTTTGGGAACATTTGGGATATCATGGTTACTTTATGAGTTCCTAATTCGCAGATGGAAATATATAAGACCATTGTTTGGATTAAAGAAAAAGCACTAAAAGACAATCGAGTAGACGGCTGACGGTCAACTGACCGCCAGTGCGCACTTCGACAATGGCTCAGTATAGGACGCTGAAATATCCCTTTTCCAATAGTTTCACATTGCTTAAACTGTAATTTTCGGGCCACAAAATCGGAATTGATCCGATTATCACACAAAATAATAGCATTATGAACTTCAGAACATTCGTAAAATGGTGCATCTGCCCTATTTTTTTGAGTGCAGATAGTGGGTAATATTGCATAGAACAAAAAAGCATAAAAAGATATGAAAACACGATTTATCCTTTCTTTCGCATTATTATTAGGTCTTACAATGGTCATTAACGCCCAATCCTTAGGCGATTTTTCACCAAAAGAAGACCGGGGGGCTTACGGGCCACGCAAGTTTCCTTCAAAAGATGTTTACATTGCCTACTTTGCAGTAAATTTCGAGCTCTACAATTTACGCTCTACCTCCACCAAAGGTGGTTTTGCAAACAAAAAGTTATCGGGCGATACCAAAGCCTCGTTGGCTGTTGGCCTTGATATTCCGGCTGCAACCCTGCAACAAATTACCAACGAAGCCTACAAAGATTTTGTGGCTGAACTGCAAGCCAAAGGTTTTAATGTGCTAAACCCCGATGCCGCGGCCAATGCACCGTATTACGAAGGATACCAACGAATTGATAATATGGAAATGAGCCTTTCGGAAGCGCCGGGAGTTGTTACTGTCTACCCTTCGAACACCACCTTTTTTGTTAAGGGTTTTGATAACTCGGGGAAAATAAAACGCGAAGGTATGTTTAGTGTTATTGGCCTGGCCAACAGACAGGATGAGGTGATGAGCTACTCAAAACTATCGCGCGACCTGAACGACGCAACCATAATTAATGCCGATATGTACGTACTGTTTCTCGATATTAATAAGCCGTACCAGGGCAAGGGGGCAAAACTTACAGCTAATACCAATCTTCGGTTGAGTTCTTACGATGCCTTAAAAAGTAGAATGACAAGCGGCAAAAACAGTTTTACCGACAAAATTGGCATCACCGCGTCGCAGAATAAAGAATACACGACAACAGCGCGCACAGTTATTGATTTTGTTGCCGGAAGAAATAAAATTGGTGGCTCGGCTCTGGGAACCTACACTGGTGTACTAAAGAAAGACTTAGCCATTAATGATGTAGTTAGCCAGGAGAAAGTTCAATCCTACGCCAGAACCCAAAACAGCTACCTGGGCGTGGAAACTGCTTTTGGAAAAATGTACCGCACCGAAAACATTGCAGTAGAAAATACCGCGATAATTAATACCGATGCCGGCAAATACGAATCCGGTGTAGAGCAAGCGCTTCAAATATTTTTGAAACACCACGTTGGCGAATTCCACGACAAGTTTTTCAAAAAGTAAAGACTCCAAAATTACTAATGTCTATCCTCGAAAACAACCTGGCCCAAATGTGCAGTACACCATTCCTGTGCATTTGTGGCTGATTTTTAGTGTCACTTCTTCAGCTAAAACTGGTCGGATAAATGCACAAGCACAGAACTTTACAAAAAGCAAATGCATTTCGAAACAAGGTGTTGGTAAATTACCACAAATGCAATTTTCTAATTTTTTCTGCACTAACTATACTTTTGGTGCTCAAAAGTCAAACCACCGTGTTTTACCTTATTTACTTTTTTTGGTGGAACGAACTTTTGCGCTTACTAATCGATAAATTGTTTTCCCAAAAAAAAACCTGTATTATGCTTCCAAATCCCCCAAATACAGGTGTATTTCAGTCATTCATCCAAATGGGAGTTTACTTTGTTTTTATCGTTGTGTTTTTTGTGGTTCGCAAATTCCCCGACACATTTACGCCCACCAATCTTTGGGGCTCTGTACTAATAGTTGTTCCTTTTCTGCTTATAAAACTATTGCTTACCTGTCTTAACCAACCTATCAAATACAGTTAATATGGCTGCATTGATGATTTTGCTGGCCTTTATCCTGGCTTCTATCGGTCTGTTATATAGCTTAATAAAAAGATTTTTTCAGCTTCGACAAAGCATTAATAATTCGAAACAGGAGGTTCAAAACCCAATGAAAAAGCACTCCGGGCCGGAGATAACAAAAGAACAAATGGAACTTAAAAGCCAGCTTCATTCGGTAATTGATTATCGCCTGTGTGAGCTGGAGCAAAAATTCCCCGACACTGAAGGCAAAACAGAAGCAAGCAACGCAAAAACCGAGACACTCATAAAAAACTTCAAAACGTTAATGCAAACCGCATTAAAACTACTGCAAAGCTGAACATAGTTATTGTACTAATCGTTAAATATCCATGACGGAAGAACTAAATTTACGATTACAAATTTGATTTTATAGATTCAGCAAGTTACCAGCCCGATAAATATGAAACATCAAAAAAAGTTGTTGGCAACATATTTTGTGCTTTTTGTATGCAATACCTTTGCACAAACAGGCATTTCGGCCGATAGCATCATTCAATATCTCCAAAAACAGGATGATTATGCGTTAAATATTGAAGTGTTGCATAAAAATATTAAGGATATTTATATTACCCAATTTGATGAGACGCTTCAACTGGCACGTTTTGGGCTTATGCTGGCCGAGCAACAAAACGACAGCATAAACACCGGAGATTTTTTGCGAAGCATTGGAGGGGCCTACGGGAAAAAGGGAAATATCGACAGCGCTTCGGTATATTATTTTAAGGCATTAGATGTACTTGAACCAACAAAAAACAATGAAAAGCTTGGTTTGCTTTACGACGATATGGCACGATTGTACCGCAAACTTAACCAACCCAAAAGAGCCCTGGAGTATTACGACAAAGCACTAAATCTTTACGAGGCAGACAACAACCTGGAAGGCATAGCCAGAATTAACAACGAGAGTGGTGTTGTGTTTGGTGATGCCGGAGATTTTAAAACTGCAAACGAACGTTTCTTAAAATCATTGTACATACAGCAGGCGCGAAAAGACTCAGTAGGAATTGGTTATGCACTGGAGTTTCTGGGTTATAACCAACTGCAAATGAAAGACTATAAAAAGGCGGAAGACTACCTTACGCAGGCATTGTACATCAGAGAAAAGGTTGGCGATAAATTTGCCATTATGCTGAATCATACCGCCTTGGGAGAATTGTGCAAACAGAATAATCAACATGAAAAATCGATTGATTTTTATGAAAAAAGCAATGCTTTGGCGCAACAAATAAATTTCCTTGATATTCAGATTTATAATTACCGGCAAATAATGAAAAATTATGAAATGTTGGGTAATTACAGAGAGGCTTACAAAAACCTTATGTCATATAACACGCTGAATGATAGTCTTTACAATGCACAAAAAATAAAAGACGTTGAAGAAATAACAGCACGCTACGAAGCCGCCCAAAAGGAAAAACAAATACTGGAGCAGCGAGCACAAATTGCTGAGCATGAACTCAGCATAAAAACCCGAAACCTTGGAATTATCGGTCTTTTGTCATTGCTGATTATTATGGGTCTGATTGGTTTTCTGCTGTACAAACAACAAGTTCTGAAAAACATTAAACAACAAAAGGATGGTGAGCTCCAACTGGCAATGGCGCAAATTGAAAACCAAAACCGGTTGCAGGAACAACGCCTGGCTATATCGCGCGACTTGCATGATAATATAGGGGCGCAATTATCTTTTATTGTGTCAGCTATTGATACCATAAAATATTTCATGTCGGATAAAAATGACCAATTGAACAACCGTCTGGATAACATTGGTAACTTCTCAAAAGAAACCATTCAGGAACTGCGCGATACCATTTGGGCGATGAATAAACCGGGGGTTAACATTGGCGACTTGCAGGCACGTATCGTTAACTTTATCGAAAAAGCCAGGCAATCGTACCACAACATTGAAATTTCACTGCTTACCGATCCGGCACTTTCTGAGGAGATCCAATTCTCGTCGTTACAAGGATTGAACATTTTTCGCATCATTCAGGAAGCATGCAACAATGCCCTAAAATATGCCAATGCCAATCGAATAAACATCAAAATTAATAAGCAGGGAAAAAGTATTTGTTTTTTGGTTGAAGACGATGGAAAAGGTTTTGTTGAAAATGAAGTGGAACCCGGAAACGGCCTGTTAAACATGCGTAAAAGAGCTCAGGAACTTGGTGGAGAACTAAAACTTGTTTCTGAACCCGGAACTAAAACGAGTGTTTCATTCAAAGTGTTATAAACAATAAAACAATGAACACACCAATTGCAATTATCGACGACAATAACTTCCTGATAAAAAGTGTAAAAGACAAACTTTCGTTTTATCCTGATATTTCAATTGCATTTACAGCCAACGATGGGCAACAATGTTTGGAAAAGCTAAACCTCAATGCACGGGTAAAACTTATTTTGATGGACATTGAAATGCCCCGCCTAAACGGCATTGAGGCCACTGCAAAAATCAAACAAAAATACCCACACATAAAAATTATTATGCTCACGGTTTTCGACGATGATGAAAACATTTTTAAAGCCATTCAGTCGGGTGCCGATGGCTATCTGCTTAAAGAAACCTCGTCGCCCGATCTGTTCAATGCCATTGTTCAAACACTGAAAGGAGGAGCAGCCATGACGCCTTCCATTGCATTAAAGACCCTGAATCTTCTGCGTAACCCGCTGGCCATTGCAAATAACGATGCCGAAGAAAGTATAAAGTTAAGCGGCCGGGAGGTTGAAGTATTGGAACAACTGGCAGTTGGTCTGCCCTATAAATCAATTGCCGAAAACCTGATTATATCACCCTCAACTGTGCGTCGGCACATCGAAAATATTTACAAAAAATTACAGGTGCACTCCAAAGTAGAAGCCATAGAATTGGCTAAAAAACAACGGATTATTTAAAGCACAGTTAAAAAAAGTTTAAGAATAAAAGCGGTAGAGCTTTCTTACGTATGGGGCAATGCTACGAAAACGGTACAAGCATTATAATTTTTAGTAACCGCGCACACGATTGGTTAAAGCGAATTCGAAATCAATTCCCGGGTTTCTTCTCCCGATATCATCATCGGGATCCAAATGCAATAGTGCAGTAGGTTTCTTAACCATCCGTCGATTTCAACAAGCTTCTGCCTAATATCCGCCAGCAC
>CAZJZP010000155.1:0-6130 GCA_964550505.1 uncultured Prolixibacteraceae bacterium
ATCCGGATTGGATATGACCTCTGAACTTGAAGAAACAGGAACCGTCTTAGAAATTGGAGATGGTATCGCCAGAATATATGGATTGAACAATGTGCAAGCAGGAGAGCTTATTGAATTTGAAAAAGACGCACTTAAAGGCATCGTCTTAAACCTTGAAGAAGATAATGTTGGTGCCGTTTTGCTTGGAGATGCAAAGCATATTAATGAAGGCGACAAGGTTAAACGTACAGGAAGAATTGCTTCTGTTCGTGTTGGAGAAGGAATGCTTGGAAGAGTTGTAAATACTATCGGGCAACCAATTGACGGAAAAGGGGAAATCAAAGGCGATTTATTTGAAATGCCTCTTGAAAGAAAAGCACCGGGCGTAATTTATCGTCAACCTGTTAACGAGCCGCTACAAACAGGTATTAAGTCTATTGACGCAATGATACCAATTGGAAGAGGACAGAGAGAACTTATCATTGGCGATAGACAAACAGGAAAAACAGCGATTGCAATTGACACTATTATCAATCAAAAAGAATTTTACGACAGAGGAGAACCGGTTTATTGTGTGTATGTTGCTTGTGGACAAAAAGGATCAACAGTTGCTTCTATTCAAAAAATATTAGAAGATAATGGAGCAATGGACTATACCGTTATTGTTTCTGCTACCGCTTCCGATCCTGCAGCTATGCAATTTTATGCTCCTTTTACCGGAGCATCAATTGGTGAGTTTTTTAGAGATACAGGAAGACCAAGCTTGTTGATTTATGACGACCTATCCAAACAAGCAGTTGCATACCGAGAAGTTTCTCTCTTGTTAAGACGTCCCCCCGGACGTGAAGCTTATCCTGGCGATGTTTTTTATCTGCATTCCAGATTATTGGAAAGAGCAGCTAAGATTATTGAATCAGACAAGGTTGCGGCTAATATGAACGATTTACCTGAATCTATTAAAGATAAAGTTAAAGGAGGAGGTTCCCTTACTGCCTTGCCAATCATTGAAACACAAGCAGGAGACGTTTCTGCTTATATTCCAACAAACGTTATTTCTATCACTGATGGACAAATATTCTTAGAAACAAATCTGTTTAACTCAGGCGTTCGTCCTGCAATTAATGTGGGTATTTCTGTTTCTCGTGTGGGTGGTTCTGCACAAATTAAATCAATGAAAAAGGTGGCAGGTACACTTAAACTTGACCAAGCTCAATACAGGGAATTAGAAGCCTTTGCAAAATTTGGTTCAGACCTTGATGCTGCTACTAAAGCTGTTCTAGATAAAGGAGCAAGAAATGTTGAAATCCTTAAGCAGGGTCAATATTCTCCAATGAAGGTTGAAAACCAAATTGCTATTATCTATTGTGGAACACAAGGCTTGCTACAAAAAGTCCCCAGAGAAAAAGTAAAAGACTTTGAAGCTTCGTTCTTGCAAGAATTAGAACACAAGCATGCGGATGTCCTTAAAGATTTGAAAAAAGGAATTTATAATGATGAAATAACCCAGCAATTAGAAAAAGTTGCTGAAGCAATTATTAAGCATTACGAGAAATAAAATTCATGGCGAATTTAAAAGAAATACGAAATAGAATAGACTCTGTAAACTCTACAAAGCAGATAACCAGTGCGATGAAATTGGTTGCTGCCGCCAAACTCCGTAAAGCTCAAGACGCAATTGTTAAATTGCGTCCTTATGCTCGAAAACTGAGAGAGTTTATGCAGAAACTTAGCACAGAGTTTACAGACAACGAAAAATTAGCCTTATACACAGAAGAAAGAAAAGAAGAAAAAATATTGATAGTTGTTATTGCCTCCAATAAAGGCTTATGCGGAGGGTTTAATAATAACGTACTTAAAGCTGTGCTAGAGTTGCTTGAAACAAAATATAAAGAGCAATATGCTGCTAAGAACGTTGAAATAATATCCATAGGGAAAAAAATAAGAGATTTGTTGAGAATTAAAAAAGTAGATGTGCAAACTTCTCACGACGAACTTTTAGACAATATTAATTTTGAAAGCGTTACTGAATTATCCAATGAGCTGATAGATAAGTTTCTTAAAAAAGAATACGATAAAATCCTTTTGATTTATAATCGTTTTAAAAATGCAGCAACACAGGAATTAGAAATAGAACAATTTCTTCCTCTTGTCCCAGAAAACACGGATGAAGAACAGGCTGAGAAAGACTATATCTTTGAACCAAACAAACAAGAATTATTACAAGATTTAGTTCCGCTGACCTTAAGAACTCAGTTTTTCAAAGCAGTTTTAGACTCTAATGCATCAGAACAGGGTGCTAGAATGACAGCAATGCATAAAGCAACAGATAATGCCGAAGAATTAGTTAAAGATCTGAAATTACATTATAATAAAGTACGACAAGCAACTATTACAAACGAAATTATTGAAATTGTTGGTGGGGCAGAGGCATTAAATTGCTAATCAGTCAACAAAAAACAATTATTTTTGTTTATGTATTATTAGTGCAAACAAATACAAAAAAATAAAACGAAAGGAGACATTATGTTAAGTTCAAAAATGGAAAAAGCAATAAACAAGCAAATAAATGCAGAAATTTGGTCTGCATATATGTATTTATCTATGGCTGCCGACCTAGAAGAAAAAGGCTTACCAGGTTTTGCAAATTGGATGAAAATTCAATGGCAAGAAGAAATATCCCATGCGATGAAATTCTTCGATTATGTGAATGAAAGAGGAGGAAGAGTAATTCTGGAGCCTATTGCTAAAGTGAAAACAAAATGGAAAAATTGCGTGGAAATAATGCAAGAAACATTGGAGCATGAAAAACATGTTACTTCATTAATTAATCAATTGGTTGATTTAGCAATTGAAGAAAAAGACCACGCTACAAACAATATGTTGCAATGGTTTATCGCAGAGCAAGTGGAAGAAGAAGCCACTGCAGATGAATTATTAACAAAAATCAAAATGATTGACGGTAAAGGTCACGCTATGCTAATGCTTGACAAAGAACTAGGATCAAGGGTTTTTGTTGATGCTACAAAAGAATAAAACAATCATTAAATAATTATGTAAAAAGCGTTGTAAAGTTTTCTTTACAGCGCTTTTTTTATAGAAAACACCATTTAAATGTTTTTTTGTAATTTTACCACAGCATTAACATTATAAAGACATGAAAAAAGCACTAAAAATCATTCTAAAAATACTATTATACGCACTATTAACAGTTGTAGCATATTTTGCTTTTGTGCTTATTTACGGCAGCTTTACGGATTATCAGCCAGCTTTTAAAAAAGAAGCGGATATTGTAAAAGATAGTGTGCCCGATTATCCCTTAGGAGACGAATTTACGTTTCTTTCGTGGAATATTGGATATGGAGGTCTTGGTTATAAAGAGGATTTTTTCTATGATGGAGGAAAAAAAACAAGAGCTAAAAAAGAAGATTTTGAAGTTTATATTAATGGAATATATGCCTTTCTGGATAAAAAAAGAGGAATAGATTTTATTCTTTTACAGGAAATGGATATTTCTTCAACGCGTTCTTACAAAACCAATCAATTGGATTTGATTTCGCATAGCCTGAACGAATACAATTATGCATTTGCTTACAATTACAAGGTTGATTATGTTCCTATTCCCTTGTTTAATCCTATGCGTAAAGTGGAATCGGGTATTGCGCTTTTTTCTAAGTTTAAAATGGACTCAATCCTACAAATCAGTTTTCCGGCAAACTATTCCTGGCCAACGAAAATATTTATGCTCGACCGCTGTTTTATTTATTCTTCTTATCCTTTGGAAAACGGAAAGAGTTTGATAGTAATAAATACACATAATTCCGCTTTTGACGATGGAGAATTAAGAGATGTGCAAATGACAATACTAAAATCCTTTATGCTAGACGAATATGCCAAAGGAAACTATGTTGTGGCTGGAGGAGATTGGAATTTGAATCCACCGGAGTTTAATCCCGAAACTTATATTGTGAAATACAAGGGAACAGGCTATGGCAAAGCACTGGAAAAAGACTTTTTCCCAGAAGACTGGAGCGTTGCAACAGACAAGCTTTTTCCTAGCAACAGAAGTTTGACAGCTGAATACAAGCCTGGTGTTACAGAAACCACCACGCTGGACTATTTTATCTGTTCGCCGAATATAAGTGTGAAGTTCTCCAAAACATTTGATGAACGCTTTTTATATTCCGATCATAATCCCGTTTTTATGCAAATAAAATTGATGGATTTTTATCCAGATAGCTTAGCGGTTGATAGTTTGATTGTTGAATAAAAGTTTATTCTTCAGAAAATTCCTTTACCATTTTTCGGTAAGCGCTGAAAACCCTTGCACGAGAAACAAATCCTAAGTATTTACCTTTGTCAAGAACAGGTAAATTATAATGCGAAGAGTTGTGAAATTTTTGTGCTACATCTTCCATGCTTTCATCTGGAGAAACAATAGGAGAAGGCCAAAACATAAGTTCATGCACCATTGTTTTCTCGTATAATTCCCGTTTGAAAATAATATTTCGGATATCATTAATAAAAATCACGCCTTCCAAATTATTATTTTCATCAACAACAGGGAAAATATTTCGCTTAGATTCTGGTACAACTTTTACAAAATCACCCAGATTTTTATCTTTGGAAATGGTACAGAAATTCGTTTCAAGCAAATCCATTACATTCATCCGCGATAAAATAGCCTTATCTTTATGGTGAGTGATTAATTCCTTCCTTTTCGCTAATTGTATGGTATAAACAGAGTTTTTCTCGAAAATCCTAACAGTGGCATAAGAAACAGCAGATGTAATCATAATGGGAAGAAATAAAGCATAACCGCCTGAAATATCTCCAATAAGGAAAATCCCCGTTAAAGGAGCATGTAAAACCCCTGAAATCATTCCTGCCATAGCAATCAAACTGAAATTGCTTTGAGAGATTTCATAGAAACCAGATTGATTAATAATAATGGCAAAAACTAAACCGATATTGGCTCCCATAAAAAGTGTTGGAGCAAAAATACCTCCAATTCCCCCGCTGCCGAATGTTAAGGAAGTGGCAACAACTTTAAATAATACAATCGAGATTAATAGAACAATAATCGACAATGTTGAGTCGTCCACAAAACTGAAAATATTATTTTCAAATAAAAAGCTGACATCTCCCGCAAGAGCACTGTTAATTACTTCATAACCTTCTCCGTAAAGCGGAGGAAAAGCAACTAATAACAAGCCTAATACACTTGCTCCAATTAAAAAGCGATAGCGTTTTAAAGCAAAGCGGTCGAAAAACTTGCCGATAGCAACATAAACTCGGGTAAAATAGGAAGAAAACAAACCACAAATGACACCTAAAATAATATAAAAGGGAAGGTCTTTCATAACAAAACTTTCCTCAACAGTAAAGGGATACAAAACATCTTGACCCAGGAAGAGATAGGAGGTTAAAACGGCTGAAACCGATGCAAATAACAAAGGAATTAAGGATGCCATCGTTAAATCAAGCATAATAACTTCCAATGCAAAAACGATTGCAGCAACAGGCGCTTTAAAAATAGCAGCCATAGCTCCAGTACAAGCACAACCGAGCAGCAAAACAATTTGTTTATAATTTAAATGAAAAACACGACCAATATTGGAACCCAATGCGGCACCAGTTGCAACGGTCGGACCCTCCAATCCTACAGAACCACCAAAGCCAACGGTAAGAGCACTGCTGACTATGGAAGAAAAGCAATTGTGTAATTTTATTTTTCCGTTATTTTTAGAGATAGACCATAAAACGCTGGGAATACCATGACCAATCGGTTGTTTGACAATATACTTTATAAATAATAAAACAGCAAAAATTCCTATGGCGGGAGAAACGAAATACAAATAGCTGTGGTAATCTTTTGTTTGCTCTAGTAATAAAAGAGATTGAATAAAATGAACGGAATTTTTAATAAGAACAGCAGCAATTCCAGCAGAAAAGCCCACAAGAATACTTAGAATAAGTATAAAATTCTTGTCGCTTAAATGACGAATACGCCATTTGTGAAAGCGAACAAGGGGTGATGCTTTTTTTGCTTTTTTGTTTTTCATTGCCCTGCAAATTTCTAAACAATTTGGAAACGAACAAGGTTTTAGTGAAAAAAATGCTTTTTAATAGCAAGGAAAACAATAGCAAAACA
>CAZJZP010000156.1:0-5989 GCA_964550505.1 uncultured Prolixibacteraceae bacterium
CCTTTCAGGGCGAAAGCATTTAATGCTATTTAGCTCGAGGCGATGCCTCGAGCTAAATTAAGCAAGGCTTTCAGCCTTGATTTAAGGAAAAGACATTTGAATTTGAAAACAAATGAGCATAATAAGCAAAACGCCACGAAGTGGCAGCTTAATTCAACTCAGGGCAACGTCCTGAGCCTTACAGTGATACAACTGCTTTCGCCCTGAAAGGGCAATTTAAAAGCATGCTATTGAAAATCATTATAAATTTTATGCTATAAATAATAAAAAGCAAGTGTAGGAAATGTGTCACTTCGTTCAGCATAACAAAAACACTGTTTTTTTTGCAGCAAAACAAAAAAACCGTATCTTTGGCTAAGAAAAAGAAAAGAAATACACAGCGTTAAGAGTTTAATCGATATTGAAATGAATATTACTTTTACTTGTTTTTGTCTTAGAATGCTTTTTCTGTATTACAACTAATAAAACCCAAAGAATGCAATTTTTCAATGTGGATTCCCTAACAACAAAGGGAAGTGTAGATAATGAAATGGCTGAATTATTTAAGCAAGCAATATCTATTAGAAATGCAGAAATAGAAGACCTTAATGGGATTTTAGCAATTGCCGATGCTGAATTTGGAAAGCATTATTTTGATGAGATTAGTCTGAAAGAACAAATATGCTCGCCATCTAGTGTTTTTAGAGTTGCAGAAAATGTAAAGAACGAAATTGTTGGATTTTCTTATGCTTATCATGCAACTGCTGAGGAGATAAAGGAAAAAATCGGAATTGCTTCTTTGCCTCCAGAAATTGAAAAATCTTCTAAGATTGCTCTTCGTAAAAGTATGGCGGTAAAATCAAGCTACCAAAGGAAAGGTATTGGTGCCGTATTGCTTAACGATGCTTTGATGCTTTTTAAAAAACAGCAAATGGAAGCAGTATTAAGCATAACGTGGAAAAGCCAAAAAGGAATTAATGTTAAAGGATTAATGCAATTCTATGCTTTTAAGCAATATAAAGAAATTCCAAATTTTTGGACTGCCGATAGCATACAAAAAGGATACCTGTGTCCAGAATGTGGAAATCCCTGCAAATGTGCTGCAGTTATCTACACTAAAGTCTTGTAAACTCAATATTGAAAAGTAAAGGCGATACACTATTTATCAAAATATAGCATACAACTAATTTTTTTTATGGTTTTTTGCCTGATTTAGCGCTTTTATTGTATTTTTATCCGTAAAGAATGTATTAACACACAAATCGTCAGCACACTGAATGTCAGTTGTATAAAACGCTTTGTTTATATAATCGTATTCGGTTTTGAGGTGGTGTAATCTATTTTAATATGGAAAAAAGGAAAGTCTTTGCTATTGGAGAAACGGTTTTTGACATTATTTTCAAAAACAATAAACCTATCGATGCTACTCCAGGAGGAGCAATGTTAAATACCGCGGTTTCCTTAGGAAGAATTGGTCTTCCTGCTTTTTTGGTCGGAGATTATGCGCGAGATGCCGTAGGAAAAATAATTGATAATTATTTACAGGAAAATAATGTCAGAACAGATTTTGTAAATGTATATGATAACGCGCGATCGCGTTTGGCGCTTGCTTTTCTAAATGATGATAATGATGCGGATTATTCTTTTTACAAGATACGTTTAAACGGTAAAGCATCGCTGAAAATTCCACCAATCAACGAAAATGATATTGTGCTTTTTGGTTCTTTCTATGGTATAAAAACAGATGTTAGAGAAGATTTAATGCACTTTATTAATCAAGCCAGAGAAAAACAAGCACTGATTTTTTACGATCCGAATTTTCGTGCTGCGCATTTGGGGATTTTAAATGAAGTCATGCCTTTTATTGAAGAAAACATTCAAAAATGCAGTATTGTAAAAGGTTCTAACGAGGATTTTTATAATATGTTCAATTTGGATAATCCCGAAGAGGTCTATAAGCGAATTTCAAGTATGGGACAGCAAAACCTGATTTATACAGCAAATAAACATGGAGTAACACTAATTACTAAAAACATCCACAAGCATTATCCAGTGGAAGATATCAATACCAAAAGTACCGTTGGAGCTGGAGATTCTTTTAATGCAGGATTAATTTATGCTTGCATAAAACACAATGTTTCCGTTCAAAATCTGAATGAACTTAGAGCGGAATCTTGGGATGATATTATTGCTATTGCAATTGAATTTGCCAGTCATGTTTGTTTAAGTACCCAGAACTGTGTATCTTTGGATTTTGCACGGAGAATGAAATATGAAGCTTTTAAGCAATAGAAAGTGAAAAAAATAAGTCTGCAAGAACATATTGAACAAAGTAAAATTGCCGTTGCCGCCAACAAAGCTAAAGGCAATCGCCATGGTATGATACTTACACAGTTGTACGCAGATCGCTATCGTTTCTTGGAAGAAATTCTCCAAAATACAGAAGATGCCTATGCTGCTGTTGAGCAGCAAGGGAAAATACTTTTTTCCCTCCAAGAAAATGATTTGTATGTTGCACACAATGGAAAAACTTTCGATGAGGAAGATTTAAAATCCATAACAACTTATGCTGCTTCCACTAAGCAAAAGAATGAATTTAATGAGATTGGAAAATTTGGTATTGGTTTTAAATCGGTTTTTGCCATTTGTAAAAGACCTGAAATTCATTCCGGAAACTATCATTTTGCTATCCGCGATTATGAGGTATTGGAAAAGATTGCCCCGACCGATAAATTCACCGAATATTCCACTGTTTTTCGCTTTCCACTAGAAAAAAATCAGAGTGAAGTAGAAGATGGTTTGGAGAAAATAAATTACCAACACCTGCTTTTTCTAAAATATCTCTGTCAAATTGAAATACAGACAGCCTCAAAATCTTGGACCATAGAAAAAACGCTGACTGCTTTGAGTCCGGATATTCATGAACTTATTGTAGAAGATGCAAATCAAGAAAGGAAATTTTTATTGTTTTCCAAAAAGGAGAATAATCCTTTTCATATTGCTTTTGCCTTTGCTTTTCAGAAAGATGGGGAAGATAAACTGCATTTTCAAGCAGTAGAAAAATCTCTTTTATACGTGTATTTTCCTACACAAGAATACACCGCTTTGGATTTTTTGATTCATGCTCATTTTTCAACAACTCCAACACGGGAAAAAATATCATTTGACGAACAACAATCTCCTGCCAATAAAAAGATGGAAGTAGAACTGGAAACGCATTATGGCAGAGCCTTGAAAGAAATGGCAAAATTCAATTTGCTGAATCTTTCGCTTATTTCTTTACTACCACTGAGCACTGAAACAAAAAGTTTAGATGCTGTTTATATTCTTTTTCATCATTTTAGCATTAAAGCATTTAAAGATTTTTCGCTGATACCAACAAATACTAAAACCTATGCTTCGGCGAATAAAGTATTAATTAAAGCAGACAGTCTTTTTTCAACGCTTTTCACGAAGAAAGAAATCAAACGGATTTTCGGTCGTTCGCTTTTTGTAAATGAAGATATTACAGCGCTTCCTGAATTGCAAAAAAGTTTTATGCAGGATTTGGAAATCAAAGAATTAAGTCCTGAAAAATGGGCTTTTCATATTATGTTGCATCCGTATTTATTGGAGAAAAAATCGGATGAATGGTTCAAGCGTTTTTATCATGTATTGCTGGAATATCCCTTTTTATGGAATAAGGAAAATGCTAATCGCTATTATAGCTTGCGTGATAAAGCTTTTATTCTGACACAATACAGAAAACTTTCTCCTATGCTGAATGCAAAAGGAGACTATATCGTATTCAGAGATTATGGTAGAGCTCAAGCTAATAATATCATCAGAAGAAAGCTTTTAAGTGATGAGCAATTGAATGCTTTTTTTCTCAGACTGGAAATTCCAGAATACGAAAAAAACACAGAGCAAAAACAACTGCAATTGCAGCCAGAAGACTGGAGTAAGAGTTTCGCTATGAACGCCCTGCATCTTTCTCTGGCTGATACTACTTCCACCTTGTCTGAAAAAGATATTCTCCTTGTTAAAGCTAGCTTGCAAACAAAATATCCTGCTATTCAACGAGCATTTCCAACAAAACTTTATCAGTTGGAAGAGAAAACTCATCCGCTCTATGTCTTTATCATTGCTGCTAAAACCAATGAAATTGCAATTCCGTCAACCTACTGGGAATTTGCGCTGGAAGAATACAAAAAACCCCAACAAAGCACTATTCTTTGGGTTTTTGTTAATGAAAAAGCAGAGCTTAAAATTGTTGAAAATCCTATTGCAGCTCTTTTAGCAGGTAAAATCATTCCTCATTCTTTTAAACTAAGCTGATAGCGTTTTCCAATAAAAAACCTTAATTTTGCAAGAAAAATAACAGATGTTTATTTTAGCTCCTTTATTAGGATTAACAAATACTGCTTTTCGCAATACTTTTGTCCGACATTTCAGTGGTTTAGATGCTGCGGTAGCGCCTTTTATTTCTGTTGTTAATAACCAAAGATTAAGTCATTCTTTATTTACCGATATTCTCCCAGAAAACAATACCTCGCTTAAACTCACTCCCCAATTAATTGGCAATCATGCTGAGGCTTTTCTCAATATGACAAAAAAAATTCAGCAATTGGGTTATACAGAAATTAATCTTAATTTAGGTTGTCCTATGCCATTGGTAGCGAAGAAAAAGCGCGGCTCGGGTTTCTTGCCTTATCCTGAATTAATTGCTGCCTTTCTGGAAGATATTTTTGAGCAAATAGAAATCGACATTAGCATCAAAACACGCTTGGGTTATCAAAGTAGTGATGAAATTGATGCTTTGATTCCTGTTTTCAATGCTTTTCCTTTAAAATCGCTTTGTATTCATCCCCGAACGGGAAAACAGCAATACGAAGGCGTTGTGGATATAGCTAAATTTGCCTCCATTTATACTGCTTTTCATAGCGAAATAATATATAACGGAGATATTTCCACGGTGGATGATATCCAGAATTTGCAAAATCAATTTCCCGATATTAAAAAGTGGATGATAGGTCGTGCCTTATTAAAAAATCCTTTTTTATTGGAAGAAAACTCTCAAGGAGCAATAGATGAATGCCAAAAGAATCGTCGTTTTGAAGATTTTGTTTGGGATTTTTATACTATTCAGAGCAAGCGAATACAGGCAGAAAAATCCTTGTTGAATGTGATGAAAGAATATTGGCAGTATTTTTCAGCTTATTTCTCTGATGCTACGGCAGTTTTTAATCACCTAAAACGCTGTAAAACCAAAGCAGACTTTGAAAATAAAATGGCAGAGATTTTTCGGGCGATTAATACATATACTTCTCAATCTCCAAATTTTTAACCACTGCGGAAGGGATTTTAGCTTTGATTAGCTTAAGAGCTTCCTCTGCTTTTGTCTTTTCATGATAAAAACGATATACACAGAAATAGATATAATCTGCACTTCCTTTTTCTTTCGGCATTTGTAAAACATGAGCAATATCAATTCCATTCCACACATAAGTCATCCAGCTGCTAACCGCCATTTTAAAGCTTTTGTTATCGTATTCCCATACATTAGTACATTGGTAGAAAAGATTATCGTCTTCATTAAGCAGTGGAACTTCAATATAATATATCAAATCTGTTTCATATTCCAATCTTGAATAGTTGTTCACTATGCTATTGATAGTGTTATAAAACCTTGAATTAGGATTGTTTTTTAGAAAATTTTTGTGGGATTCAATATTCGTAAGACCTGGATATGCTTCGGTAGTATAACCACCAACAATAAAAGATGGATATTCGTTTCCACTTAGAGTAGCGTGGATATCAACAAAAGCTAACAAAGAGTTATAAAAGCAATTAAAAACATCACAGAAATACGTAGTTTCGGGATATTTTGTGTAAAGTTCTTCTACTGCAATAAGAATTTTTTCCGGTATTTCTAAATTAGTGTAAGGATATTCTCCGTTAAGAAAATAGGAAAAATTATTTTTAATATATACATATAGATAATAATCACGGGCTGTATTTTTCTCTATGC
>CAZJZP010000157.1:0-5988 GCA_964550505.1 uncultured Prolixibacteraceae bacterium
ACAATACTCTGAATTTCGCTAATGGCAATTCTCTCCTGTTGCATGCTGTCGCGTTCACGAATGGTAACGGTGTTGTCTTCCAAACTTTGGTGGTCAACCGTTACGCAAAAAGGAGTTCCAATAGCATCTTGTCTGCGATAGCGACGACCAATTGCATCTTTTTCGTCGTATTGACACATATACTGCATTTTGAGTTTGTCCATGATTTCTCTTGCTTTTTCCGGCAAGCCATCTTTTTTAAGCAAGGGAAGGACTGCCACTTTGATTGGTGCTAAAATTGGCGGTATTTTCATCACCAATCTTTCACTGCCATCTTCCAGTTTTTCTTCCTGATATGCATAACTTAAGACTGCTAAAAAGGTTCTGTCCAAACCGATGGATGTTTCTACAACATAAGGAACGTAGCTTTCGTTGATTTCTGGATCGAAAAACTGCAATTTCTTTCCTGAAAATTCCTGATGTGCGCTTAGGTCGAAATCAGTTCTGGAGTGAATCCCTTCCAATTCTTTAAAACCAAAGGGAAACTTAAACTCAATATCAGAAGCAGCATTGGCATAATGCGCTAGTTTTTCATGTTTATGATAACGGTAATATTCCTGCGGAATACCCAAAGACAAATGCCATTTCATTCGCTGCTCTTTCCAATACTCATACCATTTCATTTCTTCACCAGGACGGACGAAAAACTGCATTTCCATTTGTTCAAATTCTCGCATACGGAAAATAAACTGTCGTGCAACAATCTCATTACGAAAGGCTTTCCCAATTTGTGCAATGCCAAAAGGGATTTTCATTCTTCCGCTTTTTTGCACATTCAAATAGTTTACAAAAATGCCTTGAGCTGTTTCAGGACGAAGATAAATTTGATTTGCTCCTTCTGCCAAAGAACCTAATTGTGTAGAAAACATCAAATTAAACTGCCTAACTTCTGTCCAGTTTTTAGAACCGGAAACAGGACAAGCGATTTCTAATTCCTCAATCAAGCTTTTTAAGTCTTGCAAATTGTTGTCTTCTAGACATTTGTTCATCCTGCCGCTGATGTCTGTCATTTTGTTTTTGTAATCCAATACCCGCTGATTGGTTGAAACAAATTCCTCTTTATTGAAAGCATCTCCAAAGCGTTTTTCGGCTTTGGTAATTTCTTTTTCAATTTTAGCTTCAATTTTTGCCAAATAGTCTTCAATTAAGACATCCGCTCTATATCTTTTTTTGGAATCCTTGTTGTCAATCAACGGGTCATTAAAGGCTTCAAGGTGTCCGGAAGCTTTCCATGTAGTAGGATGCATGAAAATAGCAGAATCAATACCAACAATATTTTCATGAAATTGCACCATGGATTTCCACCAATAATTTTTAATATTGTTTTTTAATTCCGAACCGTATTGACCGTAATCATAGACCGCGCTTAAACCGTCGTAAATTTCGCTGGATTGAAAAATAAACCCATATTCTTTTGCGTGTGCTATAATTTTCTTAAACAAGTCTTCTGATACCATGTCTTTTATTTTTATCTGTTAAATAATACTCCTAATTGTAAAACCGGACAAAAATACAAATCGTTTTGTTTATAAAAAGCCGTTAAACAAATAAGTTGTGAAGTAAAGCTAATTTTTTCTGTTAATGCGTAGTCCAAACTTAGGATAGGACTACCGACCCATGCGGGATGGGAATAATAATCGCCTTCTAAAATTTGCGTTCCGTCTTGTTTTTCGATGTGCATGTTTTTTATTCTGCCTTTATTTAAACTTAAGGAAGCACAAAATCGAAAGCGATTGATTCTGGAAGTATATCCTAAAAACACGCCACCATAACCCAAGCTAATGCTAGAATTCTCGGAAAAAGAAGAGGAGTATTTTGCCTTTTGGTTACCGCCAAACAATCCAAAACACCAGTGTTCTTTTGCATAAAAACGTAAAATCCCTCCAATACCAAAACTAATTGTTTCTATTTGTTGTTGGGGGTTTTCTGCAATGGTAATTCCAGGCTGAAAAAGCAACATTCCTCCGCTATATACTGTTTTTTCTGATTGTGAAAAAGCAATACGGAATACAAAAAGAAAAACGAAGATTATTGTGCTTTGCCTCATTATTATAGCATTCTAAGAAAAAAGAACATTGACTTTAACAATTTTTAACACGTTTTTGTAAAAATTCTTAAGCAAAACTACAATAATTCTTTCATTTTTTTGTATATTTATGGACAACTTAAAACACCATAAAAATTTTGTATGTTCGAATTATCTAAATCTATACTTACAGGAGTCAGTTTTGATGAAAAACTCTTTAAAAAAGAATTACACAAGCTTCTTCTATGGTTTGGTGACAACAAAGATGATTATCAAAAATTGAAAAAATGGTGTTATAAATGCTATCAAAATCGTTTCCCACAAATATTGGAAGAGAGTTTTTCCGATAATTAATTTGGTATTTTTTTATCTTTTCGCTTTTTATTCCTTCTTTTTTTAGAAATTTGTCGTTACTAACGACAAAAATAAGACGTATGAACAAACAAATTTTACTGCTCAGTTTTTTTGGAATTATCCTTTTTGCTTGTAATCAAGAAAAAGACGCCAAACCCAAGAGTATCAGTGATGCTAAAATCGAAGAAACTACCGAGAAAATGATTGAGGTTCACGGAAAAGAAAATGCTTTTAGAATAAAAAAAGGAGTCTCGCAAGCGGCTGCTTTTTGGAGAGAAGAGGATGGAACGGAAGATGATTTTTACAGTTTTTGCTTTGAGCATTTTAAGGCTGACGATGCTGCCTTAGAAAATTTGTTCGTCAAATTATCTCGTAATTATGAGATTTTGTGGGGAAATTTTAACCAAATGACAGTAAGTTTAAACGAGCCGCTGCATAAAAACACAGGAGAAGCCATAGACGACATTGATTTGCTTTTCGGTTCCTACGATGTTTCATCGCATACGGATGAAGATTTCTTTACAAACAAAATTGCATTTATTGTATTGTTGAATTTTCCACATTATTCCTTAGAAGAGAAGAACAATTTGGGTAAGGAATGGTCGGAAAAAGACTGGGCGTATGCGCGTATGGGAGACATTTACAGTTCTCGCATCCCATCTGCTTTATTACAAGAATACAGTCGGGTGTCAACAGATGCCGATGCCTACATTGCCGGATACAATATTATCATGCATCAACTTATTGGAAATAATGGCGAAAAGCTTTTTGAAGATAGCATGGCTTTAATCACGCATTGGGGCTTACGTGACGAATTAAAATCCAATTACAATATCGAAAACGGAAAAGCAAAGCAGGATATTATTTACGAAGTTATGAAGCGTATAATTTATCAGGAAATCCCTGATATAGTCATTAATAATGAAAATTACGAATGGAATCCCTATGATAACATTGTTTTTGAAAACAAAAAAGCAATTAGTTTTGAGCCTGAAGCAGATATGCGATATCAATACCTATTAAACCTTTTCACTTCTTTAAAAGCGATGGACAATTACAATCCATATTACGACAATTATATCCAATCGCGTTTTGAAGGAAGCATGGAAATTTCCTGCGATAAAATTGAAAGCCTGTTTGAAGAGTTGTTATCTTCTAAACAAGTAAAAAAGACAGCAGAAATTATCAAAAAAGAATTAGGTCGGGATTTGGAAGCCTATGATATTTGGTTTAACGGTTTTACTCCCCGAAACAGTATCAGCGAAAAAGAGTTGAATGCTATCACACAAGCTAAATATCCTAACGAGCAAGCTGTTTGGAAGGATTTATCCAGAATATTGGTGGATTTAGGTTTTTCCAAAGAAAAAGCAGCGTTTATCCAATCTAAAATTACCGTTGATGCTTCTCGGGGTGCAGGACACGCCTGGGGAGCTGAGATGAAATCGGATAATGCTCGATTACGCACCCGTATTGGAGAAAATGGCATGGATTATAAAGGTTACAATATCGCTGTACATGAGTTTGGACATAATGTAGAACAAACAATTACACTTCACGATGTGGAATATTATATGCTTCACGGTGTTCCGAACACTGCTTTTACAGAAGCCATCGCCTTTTTCTTTCAAAAAAGAGATTTAGAATTATTAGGGATTAAAGAAGATAATCCGATGAAAGAACACTATCTTTCCCTTGAAGTATTTTGGTCAGCTTACGAAATAATGGGCGTTTCTCTTGTAGATATTAAGGTTTGGAAATGGATGTATGAACATCCTGATGCAACAAAAACAGAGCTGAAAACTGCGGTGATTGACATTGCCAAAGAAGTTTGGAATACTTATTATGCTGATGTTTTTGGCAAAAAAGATGAACCTATTCTGGCAATATATTCTCATATGATTAGCAGTCCGCTCTATCTGTCTGCATATCCTGTTGGTCATCTTATTCATTTTCAAATTGAACAAGAAATAAAAGACAAAGATATTGCATCAGAATTGCAACGCATGCTTGTTTGTGGAAGAAAAACGCCCAATTATTGGATGAAAAATGCAGTAGGAGAAGAACTTTCAAATCAAGCCTTGCTAAAAGCGGTAGATGACGCAGTTGTGGCATACAATGAAATGAATACAAACGAAAATGAATAAAAAACCAGCGCATTTTCGATTAAAAAACAAGGCTGTTTTTCTCGGGGATTTAGGCATTGGCTCTGCTTATCCCGTTCGCATACAATCCATGTGTAATACCGTTACGCTGGATACAGATGCAACAGTACGGCAGTGTTTGGATTTGGCAAAACTGGGTTGCGAAATCATTCGTATTGCCTGCCCTAGTGTAAAAGACGCAGAAAATCTCCAAAAAATCAAAGACAAACTGCAAGAAAACGGCTGTTTTGTTCCGCTTATTGCTGATGTTCATTTCAATCCAAAATTAGCTGAAATTGCTGCTGCTATTGTGGAAAAAGTACGCATCAATCCCGGTAATTATATTGACAGAAAAGGAGATACAATTTTCAACGAAGAAAAAGCAATAGCACGATTACGTCCGCTAGTGGATATTTGTAAAAAACACGGAACGGCTATTCGCGTGGGGAGTAATCATGGTTCTTTATCCGACAGGATCCTTCATAAATATGGCAACACAGCAGAAGCAATGGTTTTTTCAGCTCTGGAATTTGTGGGGATTTTAGAAAAACTGGGTTTTTATAAGACAATTATTTCTATGAAATCCAGCTCTGTAAGCATGATGATTGACGCTAATCGACTCTTGGTAAAAGAAATGCAAAAAAGGAAACACCAATATCCTTTGCACTTAGGCGTAACCGAAGCCGGCTCGGGAAGGGAAGCAATCATAAAATCCGCCTGTGGTATTGGTGCTTTATTGAAAGAAGGCATTGGAGATACCATCCGCGTTTCATTAACAGGAGGTCCACTTAAAGAAATAGCCGTCGCACAAAGAATAACAGCACTTTGTACAGGAGATAAACAACGATTTTCCTATTTTTTGGATAAAACAATAGAAAACCAAGCAAAACCAGATTTTGTAGTGCTTGGAAATAAAGAAACCAAAACTTATCCTGCCGATATTACAGCTTTGGAAGCTAAAGAACTGGGTTTTCGATTTCTGGAAGAGGGAAAGCTTTTGGAAACATCTTCCGAGAAAAAAAGCATTCTTACCGTTAATGGAGCGAATTGCAGTTCAGGCGATTACACTATTTATTCTGCAGCAGCAAGCACTGCTTATTTACTTTCTTACACTTGCAGCGGACTTTATTTACAGCACTCTAAACTTTCAGCGGAAGAAAACAATAGCTTAGCCTTTGATATTTTACAATCCTTGAAACTAAAAATAACAGCAAATGAATATATTGCTTGTCCTAGTTGTGGCAGAACGCTTTGCGATGTAGAAAAAGTATTAGAAGAAGTAAAAAAGCGCACTTCCAAGTTCAAAGGATTAACGATAGGTGTGATGGGCTGTATTGTAAATGGTCCTGGAGAAATGCAAGGTGCAGATTTTGGATTAGTGGGTTCGGGAAAAAATCAATTTAGTCTTTTTGTTAAAGGAAAAATCAC
>CAZJZP010000158.1:0-5892 GCA_964550505.1 uncultured Prolixibacteraceae bacterium
TAAGCACTCTTCCTGGTAAACCAACAGGACTGTCAATAATGGTAATGTCGTCTTTTGTGCATTTAACATAGTTTTGTTTAAAAGCATCTGAAACATCACACTCAGTAGTTGTAACAAATCGTGTTCCCATTTTCACAGCTTTTGCTCCGCTATTCATAATATCCAAAATGTCTTTTCCAGAGTAAATACCTCCGGCAGCAATAACTGGAATTTCAATCCCATATTTTTGCTCATAAACAGCTACTTCCGATGCTGTTTCAGAAACAATTTCAGCAAGACTTATTGATTTGTTACTTTCAATATCTGCTTTTTTAAAACCGACATGTCCGCCACAAAGCGATCCTTCAATAACAATTGCATCAGGAACTCTATTAAATTTCTCTGACCAATGTCTGAAAAGTATTTTTGCCGCTCGGGAGGAGGATACTTTTGGGACAAATTTTGTTTGTGTATTATTTAGATATTCAGGCATTCTCAAAGGTAAGCCTGCACCAACAAAAACAACATCAATGCCTTCTTCAATAGAAATCCGTAACAAATCTTCATAATCTGTAACCGCCATCATAATATTCACACCGAGAATTCCATCAGTCATTTCTCTAGCTTTTCGAATTTCTTTTTTTAAAGCAGTTTTGTTTGCTTGACTGAAATTCTTTTTATAATCTGCTTCAGTCATTCCAATTCCAACCGAAGAAATTACACCTATTCCTCCCTCATTCGCAACCGCAGCAGCTAGTCCTGATAAAGAAACACAAACACCCATTCCTCCTTGAATAATTGGTAAGGGTATTGATAAGTTTCCGATATTAAATTTCTTCATAATTCTTTAGAAGTCTTAAAAATTTATGCAGAATTAAATACTTTTATAGCTATTAACAACTATAAGGGACGATTTGCTGCTAAAAAGGACGTTTTTGAATAAATAGGGGCGAAATTGGAACTTTAGGGGCGAATAACATTACAGATGAAAATGTTTTTTGAAATCCGGAATATACATTTGTGAAACGAAAGCCTGAACATCGGTGTTTTCAAAAAATAATTTATATCCTTGTGAGTTTCCCTGTACTTTTTTGATATGGTTGGTGTTTACAATAAAAGAACGGTGGCATTTGATAATAAAATTATATTTTTTAAGCTTTTCTTCCATGCTTTTTATGGTATTTCTTATTAGGCGATTTTTGATTTCTCCATTCTCATTATAATGAATTTCAATATAATTATCAGCTGCTTTTATTAAGATAATATCGCTTGCTTTTAACTCTAGTTTATCCTTTTTGTAATCAGAATCTATACTTATTAATTTTTCTTTGGCATTTTTACGTTCATTAAGTTTATTGTTAAGTTGTTCTGATGTTTTGAGGTGGGAGCGCAACAAATTATTATGGTTTATAACAATTAATACGGCGATAGGTATAATGCCTAGTATGGTTATTTTCCAAAGTGCTGAATAATCAATAATACTTATTCCAAATAGTTTTGCATAAAAGAAATAATAAGAAAAGGAGATTACTATTAATGTCCAAAAGTTCCAAATAATTTCTTTTTTTATGTTCCATTTATCTCGTTCAAATAATTTTGGGAAAAAACTGGGTAATACAATTAGATTTAAACTTAAAACAAGAAATGTTGAAACAGCTAAGCCTGATGCAAGATATAGTAAATCTATTTTAGTGAGTAATTTTTCAATTTCGATTGGTTGAAAAACAAAAATAAAACCTAAAACTCCCACACTTATAAAAAAAACTATTTTAGCATTATGCTTTAGATTAATGTTAAAGGGATATTTTTTATTTAAAAAATCGAACATTTTTTTATTTTACGGTTTAAAAAATTGAAAAAAACAAGAGAACAGTAACTCATTCAGAGCATTATGTGAAAGAATGCAATTGTGAGGAAGCAATTTCTTTTCTTTTGTACAAAGATAGATAAATTATTTGTTATTCAGACTTATTATTGTATTCAATTTGTATTCTTCTTATTTAGCAGTTTTATTATACAATTTTCTTGCTTTAATAAAGTAAAAGCCTGCTAATCAATAGACTAACAGGCTTTTTTTGTAGCGGGAACGAGAATTGAACTCGTGACCTCCGGGTTATGAATCCGACGCTCTAACCGACTGAGCTACCCACTATGTTTTTGTGTATTTTATTTTTTAGATTAAATCAAAAATCGATAGAATAATTATTAGAAATCCTTTTGTAAACGAAAATAATGTATCATATTTGCGATTACAAACGATAAATTATGATATTTTAAAGAAGATTACTCATTCTTAGTTAGTTTCAAAAAAGAAAGCTCTTTCAAAGAGACTTATTTGCTTGCAAAGGAACATTCGAAATTAGCGTATTGTAAGAAGAAGTAGATGTTTCTTAGTATTAAATATTAAAATGGATAAATCCATTTGCATTTCTGCTCAAACTATGGAAAAAATGAAAGAAATATGTTAAAGAATCGAAAAATAGCCTGTTTTTGAGAAAAAAACACAAATTCTGTGATTTTTTTATCTTTTCTACGAATAATATAGATAACAATGTAAAAATATAAAAGATATTCAAAGTGGAAAAGGAAAAGTTTATTTCAGTCATTAAAGACAATCAAAAATTGATTTTCAAAATTTGCAATTCTTATTGCCATAATTCTGAAAACAGAAAGGATTTGGAGCAAGAAATCCTGTTACAATTATGGAAATCCTTTGAAAAATTTGACGGACGCGTTAAGATTTCTACATGGATTTACAAGATTGCATTAAATACTGCGATTACGTATTATAGGAATAATTGTAAAATAAATTACAACAAAGTAACTATTGATGAATCAATAATTACGCACACCAACCTTGAGTATGATTCTGAACCCAATGAGAATATTTATGTGCTTTATCAATTAATAGAAAAACTAAATGAATTTGATAAAGCTTTAATGTTGCTATATCTGGACGACATTAACTATAAAAACATTGCTAGTATTCTTGGGATTTCAGAAACAAATGTAGCTACAAAAATTAGCAGGATTAAAAAAATCCTCAAAGAACAATTTACTAACAATTAAAAATTTAAAATCATGGAATTAGATGAATTAAAAAATGCATGGGCGCAATATGACAAAAAGCTCACTTATAATTTGAAATTAAATGAGGAGTTGCTTAAAAAAATGAATTTAGATAAATCTAAAAGAGAAATAAATACCCCTCTAAATTATGAAATTTTTTCGGTTATTTTAACAGGGATTTTTCTATTGTATATTATAACTTCAACGTATAGATTTTCTTCAGAAATTAAATTCTTAATACCAGGTTTGTTGACAAGTTTAATCTGTTTGGTATTTCTGGTTTTTTCGATTATTAAAACAAGATTATTATCTAATGTTGATTATTATAATTCTTCTATCACGGACTTACAAAAATCAATGAATCTAATCAAACAGAAGTATCTCCAATTTAAAAAGTATGAATTTTATATTTTCCCATTTTTCGCTTTAGTTGCTGCACCAATTTTAGCAAAAGCAATTGGAAATTTTGATTTATACGCACATCCATATAGATTTGTTATTACAATTATTGGAGCATTGGGTTTAGGATATCCATTAGTGATATGGATTTATAAAAATTGGTATGAGAAAAAATTAAGGAACACAAGCAAATTTTTAGAAGACTTGTATAAATTTGAAGCTGAAGATTAACAAGCGGATGCAATTATGATGTAAGATAAGCTATGCTATGCGCAGCTTCCAGTGATTATTTCTCGCTTCAAATCAGGGGGTTGAATTATATCTCCAGCTAAGAAATAATGCAATCTACTAAACACAAAAAAGCCTATTAATCAACAGACTAACAGGCTTTTTTTGTAGCGGGAACGAGAATTGAACTCGTGACCTCCGGGTTATGAATCCGACGCTCTAACCGACTGAGCTACCCCGCCATTTTTTGGAATTGCAAAACTACTAAATTCAATGCATATAAAGAAAAATATTTTTGTTTTTTTTAATGCTGATACTATTCGTCTTCTTCAAGGCTTTCAGTTTCCAAACTTTCAAGGTCTTGTAGTATCTCATTTACATCTTTCTCTGTTGTGCTGAGCTTTTTCTTGCAAATCTTAATTAAATAGGCAGCCCTGTTGAGTTTTTCTGATAAATCGTCCAAAGAGATTTCTCCCTCTTCAATTTCAGAAACAATTGCTTGTAACTCCTCAAAAGCTTTGCTGTAAGTGATTTTTTCGTTCATTTTTTCAGGTATTATTTTATTATACTTTTTACTTTTCCTTTGTGAAATTCTGTTTCCATTTCTTCTCCGCGTGGAATGCTTTTTTTATTGCTGATAACTTTTCCTTTGTATCTACTGATGCTAAATCCTCTTTTTAAGATGCTTTCAGGACTGAGATTTTTGATATTTTTTTCTGTGTAAATCAGTTGATTATTAATCGCATCTATTCTTCCTTTTCCTGCTGTTTTTAAGCTTTTTAAAACTAGCTTTTGCTTATCATTTGCTGATGTTATATGCTGTTGATAGCTGTATTTCATTTTTTGTAAAGTATATATCAATGTTTTCTGATTTTCGCTAAGATAGAATCTACTTTGTTTGCGCATGGCATTTCCCAGCTGTTGAAGCGCATTATTTTCTTTGGTAAAAAAATATCTAGAATATATGATGATTTTTTTACTGTTGTCTTGAAGAAAAAAGCGGTTATTTTCAAGGATTTTCTTCGTAAAAGATTGAAAATATTTTATTTCATTGAAGAATTTTGTTTTTTCATTTTGTAAAAGGTTTTTAGCATATTTTTTCAGTGTTTCCTGTGCATTTTTTACTGGAACAGAAAAATTATGAAATTTTTGAATAAGAAATTCTGCCAATTTAGTAGGGGTAATGGCATTTTCATAACTAATCATTTCCACTACAGTTGTATTGGTCGCATGTCCAATTCCACTAATGACAGGAAGTGGAAAATTCGCAATTTCTTTCGCTAAACGATAGTTGTTGTAGCAACTTAAGCCAACATCTCCGCCACCGCCACGGATAATTGTTACAAGATCGAAATGCTGCTTGATTTTTTTTATTTTTTTCAATGCCTTAATAATATTATCCACCGCTTTATCGCCTTGAAGTAAGGAAGGGAAGAGGTAGTGAAAAAAAGCATAATTCCAGCTGTTGTTATTTATTACTTGAAGAAAATCAGCATAACCTTTACTGCTTTCGACAGATATTACAGCAATTCGCTGTGGAAGCAAAGGAAAAGGGATTTTTTTGTTTTGTTCAAAAATGCCTTCTTCTTTTAATTTATTAATTGTTTCTTGCTTTTCTTTTTCTAAATCACCTAATGTATATGCAGGGTCGATATCTAATATTCTCAGAGAAAGTCCATAAATTGGATTAAAGGAGATTTCTGCTAAAAAGAGAATTTTTATTCCGTCTTTCAATTCTTCTTTAATATTTTCTAAAAAAGCATTATTTATTCTTTGATAATCGGTTTTCCAAAGAATAGCATTCATTTTAGCTATAAGTTTTCCATCTTTTTTTTCTAAGAGTTCAGGATAACAATGGCCAGAATGCTTGTAATAATTGACTTTGTTCATTTCGGCTTTAACCCAAAAAGAAGAAGTATAGCGCATGGAAATGGTTTTTTCTATGCTTTTATTTACTTCGTAAAGAGAAAAGACTTGTTTTTGTTCTATTATTTCGGGCATATACTGAAAAATTCTAAGTGCTTATGGGAAATATTAGTGAAATTTGCACTAAAATTTCCATTAACAAAGATAATGAAATACTCTGAAAAAAACAGATGATAAATAAAAGAAAAATATGTTTTTTTTAGACTATTGAAAAGCGCATATAAACTTAAGGTTTCATTAATTTGTCATACTTGCTGCTGTTGACAGGATCAAGAAGTTTCATAATAGTAA
>CAZJZP010000159.1:0-5849 GCA_964550505.1 uncultured Prolixibacteraceae bacterium
GTAAATTCCAAATAAAGAACGTCAGGTAAGAATACATAAACACACTAAAACGATGGAATTTGTGCCTGTTTTGCGCAATGTAATGTTCAATAAATAAAAGTGGGACAAAACCTATGAATAAAAAAACGGGTATTCCTCTGGCAGGCCATCCTAAACTTAAGAGAATCCCTCCTAAAACTGCCAATAAAACAAGAATATATTTTTTCATTATTTACTATATTAATTCTTTAGTATTATTTTGCAAAGATAGGATATTTACCGCATTAAATACATTTTCCCAAACTCCTTTACAAAATATTTGGATGCTGCTGTTGGATTTTTCTCGATTTCTTCTCCGTTAAGATTGCAGATTATTCGATACAAATAAACTCCATTAGCCAGCAAATCTCCATATTCATCCCTTCCATCCCAGGCGTATTCGGTAATATTTCTGCCTATATGAATATTGCCGAGTTCTTCAATGCTAATTTCACGAACAATTTTACCTGTAATAGTCATTATTTGTATGGTAAAATAAGTGGGTATTTCACTTCCGGTCAACGTAAATACAAAATGTGTTTTGGTGGAAAAAGGATTTGGCCAATTTAGCACCTCGGTAATCGTTGCTTTATTAATTACCTCAAAATCAATCTCATAATCCAAATCTCCTGAATTATTTCCAGATTTGTCCATTGCCTGAACATATAAACGATAAATACCATCTTGTTTAAAATCACCAGGGAAAACAATTTCCGCAACATTATCAGGATAAGTTGCAGGAATAAAACGCAATTGCTCCTGACCTGCACTATAAAAATAAATACGTTCTAGCGTTGTTGAATTAGGACGCTTAAGATAAAGCCTGAAATTAGCGGTATCACTCATCTCGTCCATTATCAAAAATGGATTTTCATCATCCAAACGAATCCGTATTTCTGCTTTTGCTGAAACAATATCTCTGTTTAGAATATGTACTCCGTCGAAAGTTACATCAAGCATTGGATTAATCCTGTCTTTTCCAACAAAGAAATAGTAGCGACCAATATTATTAAAATGATATTGTTCCAATTGATCGTAAAAACCTGTTGCAGTATCTATCGGATTAACTTCCACCCAAAAACTATACAATCCATTCAATCCATGTGTTGAAAAAGACAAAGAATCTATTATCGTATCGCCAGCTGGATGCATTGCTGTTTTATGTGTTAAAATCGGTTGAACAGTATTAAATCTATCCACTATCCAATAAGAAATCAGCAAAGAATCTGGAAAATCATACTCACTAATATTTTTAGTAGCAATAGAGAATCGAATATTTTCTCCTTCCTGAACGGTATCGTTATAAAAAGAAAAATTAACAGTAGGGTGCAAAGCTGTTTCGGGAATACCCTCAAATAAAACCTGCCATCTATCCATCTGAGCCGGAGTATTTTCCATATTATCTCGCATTTTAATTAATAAATATAAATACGGATAGGTGTTTGCATCTATTCGATTGTATAAACCATAAATATCCAGCGAATCTTGTATCGGAGGCAAAGCATAAATCAATGTATCTGTTGTGCCATTAATTTTTTCGCCTAAAACGTATAAATTAACACTATCTGACGGTATTCCTGCATAAGGATTCTCTCGCCAATGGAGTGAACCCCAATTAGAAGCAGGACCAATTCTCGTAGATTTTATATATCCTTGATTCCAATTGGTAGTTATGGAAGCGGGCAAAGTAATAATGTCAGAAATTGATGAACCAACACTTTCCTGCGCACTTCCAATCGGAGATGCTT
Organism: uncultured Prolixibacteraceae bacterium; assembly: GCA_964550505.1. Taxonomy (GTDB): domain Bacteria; phylum Bacteroidota; class Bacteroidia; order Bacteroidales; family CAZJZP01; genus CAZJZP01. The sequence goes on from CAZJZP010000159.1 coordinate 1,767, forward strand.
TTTGTCCATAAATAATATAAGGTAAATTATTAGGTAAGGATCGGATTACTCCACTTCCAAAAGATTCAAAAGCTTGATACAAATCTTCAATATAGTTTTCTGCATTATGGTTTCGGTGACTCATTGCTAAAATCCACCAACCATCGGGAACAGAGTCAATAAAATTAACAATATCTTGCTGTTGCAGAGAATCTCCTACTGCATAGTCAAAGGAGGAAACACTATAAGATTGACAATGGATATTTTTCCATATTTGATTAACACCGCCGAGAACATCTCCACTATCACTTGTCCACATCTCCCCTGTTTGCGGATTAAATACGGCAAATTTTAAGCCATTTCCAAGGTTACCTGTACAATGCCATTGCCCTTTAATTACGCCATTTACTTTAATCCACTCTTCTGTCCACGCAATATTTGGATAATAACCCGTTTGTGCAGAAATTGCCAAAACATTATTTACAAAATCAAATTGACGCTGCGGTCTATTAAAGGTAACGTACTGATATTCATCATTCTTAAATTGATAAAAATGAGCTTGACCCCATCCTCTTTTTCCTGGAATAAACTGAAAAGAGCTTTCTCTCCATGAATAATTCCCGGGCGTATTCTTACTAACACGCCAATAATAAACCATACTATCTCCTAACAAAGTCATGGAAAAAGGCAAAGTCCAATTAAGCAAACCAGCTGATTGATAGATAATTTGGGAAGTTTTAAAAGGACTGTTAAAAGTATCGATAGTATCGATTTCGAAAATATAATCGGCAGGAGATACAAAAGGTGATGCTGTGGAAGCATATAAATTTATTATTGTATCGGGAACAATAGCGTATTCGTAGGGATAAACAGGGATGATATCTGAAGAGCTAATTAATAAATCCACGCTGATAGAATTATTGAGCTCTGTTACCTCTGTAATTTCATTAAATGCATCTAGCATGATATCAAAACGATTCATTCCCAAAGCACGTCCAATATCAACGGGTATTGTAAAGCGAATTGTATCTTTATAAAGCGTTGCAGGTATTAAACGGGAATAATATTCACTCGAATTATCAGGAAAAACTCTTGTCATCTCTACAATAAAGGAATCCTGTATTGCTCTTCCAAGATTAGTAGAAATAATAGCGACCTCAAAAGAATCAATTTCACTACTTACATTCTGTGGCGTAAAGAAAACTGATGAAGTATTTACTGCATAATCCGGTAAATCAAAGGGATTGATTTTCAACATTGGATCTCCGTGCAAAGTCATTTCCAGGCAAATTTCTTTCACATAATCATTCGGTGTTTGTAAATCTGCAATGGTTTGCTTGATAATTTCCCCAATTCCTTTTCCATACATTCTTTGACCAAGATTTTTCATTAATCTATGACTATAAAGATGCAAATAAGTGTCAACTGACTGGGTTACAGAACCAAGATAACCGATAGTTCCTTTGTTTGCTATTAACACAAATGCCTCACTGGAACTAGGAACTGACTGGTACAGATCGCCTGCCAAACAAGAATTTGCAAATAAGAATGGATATTTTCCATAATTACTATAGGCTGAAGGATTTTCAATGCTAATATCAAATCCTACTCCGGCAGCATGTCCAAAGAAATTGAGAATAGATACTCCGTTATTAATTAAATCCTTAATAGAATCCGTTTGGTTTTGTTGAATGGGAACAGTAGAATATTTCTTAAAAGTTCTGACATATCCCCCAAAAAGAGTATCTTCCAATATCATTTTGTAGGCATCCAAATAAGATTTTAAACCCAACATTTGTGCATAAGTTGATCCACCGGCAAAATGCAAAATATTCTTCATCCATTCCTTTTCCATTGGATTATTAGGATTGTAAGGCGCATTCTGTGCAGCTTCATACAATTGCATTTTATCTAAATACAAGGAAACTTCTTGTGGATTCCGCGCTGCCAAACGACCCGTTGGAATAGCCGGTTGATAAAGTGTGTCAACAATTCCAGCAGTTAACAATATATCCGAAGGTGGATTTCCCATTGAGGGAACTAAGGTGTTTGCATAAATAGCAGTATTTTTTCGATAATTCAGATTTCCTTGTCCTGCTTTATAAGGTTTTCCAATTAAAAACAAGGCTTTTATCGTATCCTGATAATTATCAATAGCAAATTTCAAATAATTCTTAATGGCTAATGGGTGCTTTTTAATACCATAGGAAAACTGCTCGTATAATTCTTCTACATTAATAACTGCTGCCTGAAAAGAAGTTGAATTTCTGTAAGCTGCATATTGATTTGCATCATTACTTAAAGAGGGATGTGTGATAATAATATAATCTGTTTTGTTATAAGTGGCAGAAGCAAAATCCGTAAATTTAGCATAATTAGCCATGGATGTATTTACTGCTTGCAAATTAGGAGTTTTAATCTCAGCTGATGAAGAAAGATAGCATGCTTTTTCTCCTCCGCTATTAGGAATTAAGGCTTGATAAAGGCTTCCGTTTTGCTGTACTTTAATTCTTTTATGATTGGTCAAATCGTATAAAATCAAACTATCTGATGCCGTAAGATTAAGGTTTGTCATATTTGCCAATACCTTAGTTTGCGATGTTGCATCTGGAACATAAAAATAAAAACTACTTTGGCTTTCCATATCCCAATTATGGGGATAAATAAGTTCTATTGCTGCTACAGCGTTTCTGTCACTACCAGAATTTAAATCATCAACAGATCGGAAAACAAATGAAGTGGAGTTGGACAGTTCAGAAGCTAAATGTGTAGAATTAAATTCCAAGACATTATATCCTTCATAAATAGTATCAAAAACCGTTGATAAATATTCCATTCTCAGATGATGATCGCCAATTAAAGGCGCATAATCGGAAGCACCAACAACAATTGTTTTGATACTGACTGCTGGTCCTCCAGCATAAGCATTTTTAGTGTTAATGCTATAAGAACGTTGTTGTCCTAAATTAAAAACGCTGCCAAACCAACCTTCGCCTTTTGTATATTCCGGGTCTGAAAGTCCAAAAGAATTGGTTACTCCTCCATAATAAGTATCATTAAACTCCTGATAACGCTTGCAAATAAAATAGTCGGAAGAAGTATAAGCCGCAAAAGAAACATCGTTTTCCGGACTATATCTTTTATTATTTATGGATGAATTCCATGTCAAATAATACGAAATCGTGTCATTAAATAAACTATATGTTTTGTTTAATTTCCAATTGGGATTTTTAAAGAGTTCTTCATCAAGCCAAGCATCATTTCCGTAAGCATAAAACTCAATAAAATCTGTGTTATTAAACAAGCCGTCATTTTCTCCGTAAACGTAAATTGGAATTTCTTCGCCACGAGCAAAAATCTGAAACTGACGTGGGTCTGTTGTTGAAAGAGGAATCCCTGCAGAAATAAGCATATTATAATCGATACGATAAATTCCTTCTTCCACAATGTCCATCCGAAAATATTGGCGGGAATAATCTATCCAATCATTAGCATAAGTCTGAGCCTTGGATGCTAAGGAAAATAAAATGAAGAAAATAAAAAGTGTACAGCTTTTTCTCATAGGCTCTTTCTCTTATAATTGACTATTTGATTCTGATTTTGTAATATTAAAACGCAGGGAAAAAATATTAGAATACAAAGCAGCAGATTGATTTCCTAAATCCGTCAATGCATAATCCAATAATAATTTATCCTTAATATTTATTCCAATTCCAATATTAGGTTGAAAACTAAAAACCTCTCCTTTATCAAAATCTGTTTCGCGTTGGATATTTCCTGCCCCAAAACGCAAAAAAGCAAAATTCTTATATCCAAGTTCCACCCCAAAATGCGGATCAATACTAATTGGATTGCCGACGATAAGCACATTTCGTTTACCATCGAATGTAAAATCCATGTCTAGTACTGTTTTAGCTGTGAAATCGGCAAGAAAATCGAAGGAATAAGAAGTTCCTAAAATCAAACGTGGCAAGGTAATTTCCAATGAATTCTCTGGAATATCATTACCGGTAATCGTAAAGACCTCTTTCATCCTATCGCTAAGATTGAAAGACCAAGCATTGAAAGTAGAGGTAATATCTCTGGCAACAGCTCCAAAACCCC
>CAZJZP010000160.1:0-5846 GCA_964550505.1 uncultured Prolixibacteraceae bacterium
TTGCGGAAAGGATAAAGATTATGGATTTTCTGCTGTTGAAGATTGTCTTCCAATTATTGATTATATTTTTGACACTAATGCAAATGGCATTGCCACAGAAAACAAAAGCATCTACGAAAATTTACCAAACTTAAAAGGCTGCTCTGCTCAAGGGAGTGAAAAAAATTTTGGACTTCCTTTTATGTCGAGGATGAAAAAAAACATTGGAACGCATACAAAATTTCTGACAATCGTATCTTGTAATACACATGCTTTATGCTCTTTACTTCACGGTTTTAGTGGGGGGAATTTTGCAGAAATAAAAGATGCTGATTTTGTCATTGTTAGAAGGTCTGAAGATATTGGAAACCACAATCGATTAGTAACATCAAGTGTTGTAGCAAGACATTTATCTGAAGAATATGGGACTCATCATGCAATTGATGTAATTGATTTGCTCAAAACCCACGGCTACTTTCTGCCAATACAATCTTCTGACGTTACAACACCTAGTCAATTGATGCATGCTGTTCGCTTTTCTATTCAATTTAAAAAAGAAAGTTCCAAAGAAAAGCTAATCGCGCAAAGTAAAAAATCAGCTTTTATTTCAACTACACAAAAGTTCGATTCCAATCTTATTTTCGAATTGGGCAGAAAATATGGATTTTTGGGAAGAATTTATTCTCATTCTATTATCATTGAAAACAATCTCTTATTGGATAATAACAACAATCTAAAAGGCTGGGCTTTTATTCCACAAGAAGGAAACACTATTCTTTCTACCATAGAAGGATTTCTATTGCAAATGAAACACAACAATGCTTCTGCAATAATGGAAAAAATAATTAGTGAAAATATTTCTAAAGAGTGGTAAAGAAAAATTTATTCTACCGTAACAGATTTAGCCAGATTTCTTGGTTGATCAACATTACAACCTCTCATCACCGCGATATAATACGATAAGAATTGCAGCGGTATTGTTGCTAATAAAGGAACTAATTGCTCCTCGGTTTCGGGGATTTCTATTACATGATCGGCCATTTGCCTAACGGTAACATCTCCTTCGGTAACCACGGCAATAATCTTTCCTTTTCTTGCTTTAACTTCCTGAATATTGCTGATAATTTTATCGTAAGTGCCTTTATTCGTTGCAATTACAACAACCGGCATTTCTTCGTCAATCAAGGCAATAGGTCCGTGCTTCATTTCAGCAGCGGGATATCCTTCTGCATGAATATAAGAAATCTCTTTCAATTTAAGGGCTCCTTCAAGCGCAACGGGATAATTATATCCTCTACCTAAATACAAGAAATTTCGTGCATCTTTATAAATTTTAGCGATATCCTTTATCAAGTTATTGTTTTTCAGCACTTGTTCAACCTTATTGGGTATTTCATTAAGGGCAAAAAGCATTTGCTGATAACGGGATTTTTGCATACTACCTTTTCTTTCTGCTATCATCAAGGCCATAAGACTAAGTAAAGTAACTTGAGCGGTAAATGCTTTCGTAGAAGCAACACCTATTTCAGGACCCGCGTGAGTATAGGATCCAGCATGTGTTTCTCTTGGGATAGTAGAACCAACAACATTACAAATTCCGATAATAGTAGCACCTTTCGACTTTGCTAATTGAATTGCAGCAAGTGTATCGGCTGTTTCTCCTGATTGAGAAATAGCAATAACAATATCATCTTCGTAAATGACAGGACTTCTATATCTGAATTCGGAGGCATATTCTACCTCAACAGGGACTCTAGCTAATTCTTCCAACAAATACTCTCCTACCAGAGCAGCATGCCAGGAAGTTCCACAGGCAACAATAATAATGCGTTTTGCGTGTACTAATTTTTGTTCATAATCAATAATCCCTCCTAGTGTAACTGTTCCTTTTTTAAGATTTAGACGACCTCGCATACTATCTTTGATAGAACGAGACTGTTCATAAATCTCTTTAAGCATAAAATGATCATACCCTCCTTTTTCCAACTCACTCAAACTCATCTCTAATTCATGCACATAAGGAGTTTTTTGGATGTTTTCAATAGTAAGAATTTTTAATTCTTCGCCTTTTTTAAGGATTCCTATCTCTGTATCATTCAAATATACAACATGTTTTGTGTATTCGACAATGGGTGTTGCATCAGAAGCAACAAAAAACTCATCCTCTCCAATTCCAACAACAAGCGGACTTCCTTTTTTTGCAACATAGAGTGTATCTGGTTCATTTTTTGAAACAATAACAATCGCATAAGCACCAACCACCTGACTTAATGCAATTTGAACAGCTTTGCACAAACTTACGTTTTCATTAATTTGAATATCTTCAATCAAATGAATTAAAACTTCAGTATCCGTATTACTTTCAAAGATGTAGCCTCTTTTTTGCAATTCCTCACGTAAGGAAGCATAATTCTCAATAATCCCGTTGTGAATAATCGCAAGATTTTTTGTCTGAGAAAAATGTGGGTGTGCGTTCACATCATTAGGCTCTCCATGAGTTGCCCAACGAGTATGAGCAATTCCAACTGTTCCTAATATATTTTTATCCTGAACAAAATTTACTAAATCGCTAACTTTTCCTTGGGTTTTGTATAAATTAATTTCCTTGTTAAGTAAAGCTATCCCTGCACTGTCATAACCTCTGTATTCAAGGCGATGAAGACCATTGATTAAAATTGGATATGCTTGCTTGTTTCCTAAATATGCTACTATTCCACACATATAATTACGTTAATCAATTCGTGTATAAGTTATTGCTAATTTTAATCCTGGATTTTTATTTATCCCGTTCAATACAACTCTATTTGCATTAATTGCACTTCCAGAGACAAGAAGGTATAGGGTATTGTTTTCTTCTTTCCCGGTAATTAAATCTTGAATATATCTAGAAATAATAAAACGATATTCTTTTTTGGATTCATTATAAGCTCCTCCAAAAGAAGATGGACTCGCAATTTGATCTTGGAGAAATAAATATTGTCCTTCGCTATCCACTTTAACTAGAGATAATGATTGTGGAGGAATGTAATTGTCTAGATTTGATACTGCTTGATCGATTGGAAAGATTAATTCTGCTTTATTAACAGCAATATTACTTAATTGATTCAAATAGGGTAAAACGATTTTAATCTTTGTTCCTGCCATTGGTTGCAAAAATAAAGATTCATCAGCAGAAGCATAGTTCTCTTGCAGTTGGTCATGCAATTGATAGTATGACTCCACATATGCATTATGGTCAAAAACATTAAAACGAGCTGCTTCGTTCTCAATAACAAAGGAATAACTTAAGGTATCAGTATCATTATGATAATACAAACTAAGATTTGACAAAGAAGAAATAAGATTAAATTGAATGATTGAACCTCCTGGTTTTCCCATAAATAAAGGACGCGCATCAACATAAAAACCTTTAAAGAAATCCAAAAAGTTCTCATTATTACTAAGACTTGCAGTACCAGATGCATCTAAAAACTTTTGACCCCAGGAAACTGGAAGGGAAATACGAAGGTGTGGTGCTAATTTTCTTCCATTCACCACTACACTATCTTCCAAATTAGGAGTAAGCGTGTATTCAACTAAAGGTGTAGCTGTTTTTTGCAAATCTGTATAGGAATAATAGACACTATCGGCAGAAAAATCTTCTAAAACTTCATAAACCCTTATTGGAATACTTGAAGAAGTATTTAATGCATAATATAATCCTGCATAATCCAAACATAAAAAGATGGAATCCAAAACGGGATTTGTTCCAAAATCAATATTGCTTTCTGCTAATAAAACCTGGGTATAAAAACCAGCGTGTGTAGCTCCAAAAACTGGGTCTATTTGCGCTCCTGCTAAGTTATAGAGAACATCGGAGGTTGACACAGAGTCGTCAATAAGAGTAACAGCCTGAATGCTAAAGCTGTCGAGATAAGTTGTTTGTAATAAATCAGCTGCAGCTTGTGTTTCCAACCCAAAATCATCTGGATTTTTGCAGGAGTTTAAAAAAAGAGCAGCTAAAACGACAAAAGAAAGAAATTTCTTTAAAAAAAAGCCTTTATACATATAGTTTATTATCAATTAATTCTACAATTATGAGATTATTCTTTATGAAATGACATCTTCTTCTACCAAAACTTTGTCATAAAAATCAGAATAAGCATCAATATATTCTTCTTCATCCTTAAACTCTAAAAAGGGTTTTTTAGTATTATCAATATAGTTTTTTATTTCCTTATCCATTTCTTCACTGCCTTGAATAACTGCATCAGAAAAATCTATTCCGAGTTTACACAGACCATGGTAGTTGTTTTGGCTAAGGCTTTTAAGATGTTTTAACTCTACTTCATCGAAAAGAATTTTGGAGGCAAAATCATCCGAAAACTCTTCTGTAAAACCGTCATCGTAAGCTGAATAAACAATCTTAGTATCCATAAAAAGTGGATTATCTTTAAAGGTTGTTTTGGCATAAAGCGGAACTAAGGATGTCATCCACCCATGACAATGAATAATGTCTGGCGACCAGCCTAATTTCTTAACAGTTTCCAAGACCCCTCTTGCAAAAAAGATGGCTCTTTCATCATTATCTTCAAAAAAATCGCCTTTTTTATCTCTAAAAATAGCTTTTCGTTGGAAATAATCTTCATTATCAATAAAATAAACTTGCATTCGGGCTTGTTGTATGGATGCTACTTTAATAATTAAAGGATGATCAGAATCATCAATAATTAAATTCATCCCAGATAGCCTGATAACTTCGTGTAATTGATTTCGTCTTTCATTAATATTGCCAAAACGCGGCATAAACGTACGAATTTCTTTTCCTCTTTCTTGAATTCCTTGGGGTAAATGTCTGCTGATTTTTCCTATATGACTCTCAGCTAAGTATGGTGTTATGTTTTGGGAAACAAATAAAACTTTAGTTTTTTCCATATCAAAGATAGTATATTAGTTAAAGATGTGCAAAAATATAAAAAATTTGTCAAATAATCAATATTTATACTGTAGCTTTGTCGGTTTAATTAGAAAAAACAAGTGTTTATAACTAGTTTAGGCGGTTATTTTTCATTTATTGACGGACTGTTAATTAGAAATAGTTAAAAAATGGAAGTTTTTAAGCAATCGGATACAATACATGATTATATTGCAGCAGAAAAGAAAAAAGGCTTTTCTATAGGCTTTGTTCCAACAATGGGAGCCTTGCACGAAGGTCATCTTTCTTTAATAAAACAAGCAGTTAAAGAAAACGATATTTGTGTTTGCAGTATTTTTGTCAATCCGATACAATTCAATAATCCAGCTGATTTTCAGTCATATCCAACGGATATTGAAAATGATTTAACGCAATTAGAAAAAGCTGGATGTAAAATAGTTTTCCTTCCTGATGAAAAAGAAATCTATCCTTCTGAAGAAATTAAAGAGCAAAGCTTTGATTTTCACGGATTAGACAAATATATGGAAGGCGCTTATCGCCCAGGTCATTTTAATGGTGTTGCCATTGTTGTTAAACGACTTTTCGAGATTTGCCTACCAGATAAAGCATATTTTGGCAAAAAAGATTTTCAACAATTACGCATCATAGAAGAAATGGTAAAAGACCATTCCCTTGCTGTGCAAATTATTCCTTGTGAAATAAAACGAGAAAAAAGCGGATTAGCAATGAGTTCGCGCAACAGAAGACTAAGCAATAAAGAAAAGCAGCAAGCTGCAAAAATATACGCTAGCTTGCAAAAAGCAAAAGAATACTTTAAAAAAGGCTATTCATTACAGGACTTAAAAACGCTGGTAGAAAAAAATCTTCAAGAAATTAACAATAGTAATATTGAGTACATAGCCTTTTCAGATATTCATAATTTACAACCGATTTCAGACTTTTCTGAAACAAA
>CAZJZP010000161.1:0-5802 GCA_964550505.1 uncultured Prolixibacteraceae bacterium
ACGTTCTTCCGATCGACCAAGTTCTGATGCAGCATTAAATTTAATGCATGCTATGAAAGCTGCCGGACATTCTGATATTGCAGAAGTTTTAGTGTGTATGTTTGGTCCTACTTCTGATGAATACGGTTTGCTCCACAAAGGAACGCGTGTGCGTAAAATGCACTCTTCCTATCGTTCCACTTTTAGAACCATTGGAGATGTACCTGTTGCCAGAATCAACAGAAAAGAAATTATGCCAATCAAGAAGAATTACAACAAGCGTCGTAATGATAAAAAAGTTAAAATAATGCCTTATTTTAACGATAATGTAAGCATGTTGTACTATTATCCTGGCATGAAACCCGACACCCTTGATTTATTGGTTGACGCTGGATATAAAGGTATTATTTGGGTTGGTACAGGATTGGGTCACGTGAACAAAGAAATGTATCCAGCAATTGAAAGAGCACACGCAAAAGGTGTTCACATGTACATGACGCTACAAACCATTTGGGGATATGTGCATATGTTTGTTTATGATACGGGTAGAGATATGATGGCAAAAGGTATTATTCCTGCCGGAAATATGCTGCCTGAAGTTGCTTATATCAAACTTGGTTGGGCATTAGGACAGACGGATGATCCGGAAGAAGTGAAAAAAATTATGCTCACTCCAATCAATGATGAAATCACAGAACGCGAACCCTACAACGGCTATCTTGTTTATCAAGGAGGTGTTCCAGAAGTAGAAGACTTTATCAGAGACGTGCACAAGTAAAAAATAATCTGTTTATTTTTCCTTTTCTGGCTTATATTTTGATTTCTTTAATATCGCTTGTGCGTTGTCTTGTGCTAACATTTCCTCCAAAGAAATTTGGCGATTTTCATTCATATACTTTTTTATGATTTTCCATCCAATCCAATGACCAATTCGAGGGGGAGATTCTTTGGAAAAAGCAGAAGTAAAAGGTCCATCATTTAAAAAACGATTAAAATTCTTACTGTCAGTGGAATAGAGCAAGTTTTTATCAACAAAAAAGCCCCATACATTTCCTTCATTATACTGAATCCAATCCGTTTGCTGTGGTGTATAAGAAAAGTTAATACTGTCTTCCAATTCTGGCATCATCAACTCAACAAAATAATAGATTTTCCCTTGGTCTATCATATTATCTAAAAGCGTTTCACCTGATTTATTTCGTGGAATTTTAGCAACTGCAATAGCTTTCATACAATCTGGAACAATCCGCTCCTGTGTCATTTTATATCGAATAAATACAGGAATGCCCCACATGGAATACATTGGATAAGATTTTCCTAAATACATGTCCAGCGCAATAATAAGATTATTATCGAAATATTTTACCGGATGTTCAATGTCTCCTCCTGAGACATAAGAATATACAGTTGGGATTGTGTCATCTGGGAAATAATAAGAATAATAACGAAAAGCCTCCGCTAAATCTTCTTCGATTTTTTTTAAATCAGGATATTTTTTTTCACAATCATCATATAATTTTTGAATACTTGGATCGCTAATGAAGTTTCTCAACTGCATAATATTCAAAGAGTCGTTTAAGTCTCCTTGTAAAAAAACGGGAAATTCTTTTGCTATTGGCTGTATTTCATTTTTTATGTTTTCTGAATCCATGCTAAAAAGAGCCTGCTCGTAGCGTTTAACTGTGATTTCTTTTTGTTTTATATCTGATAAATCGACATCAAATTTTCTTTCTTTATCTCCTCCACAAGAAAAAAATAAAAATAAAAATCCCAATAAAACTATTTTTTTAACACTGTTTTTATGCATTTTCCAATTTTATTTATTAATATTGCATTGAAACTAATAACTACAAAAATATGAAAAAGTTTAGATTATTTCTTTTTGTTCTTGTTTTATTTTCTCTTACAGCAAATGCACAAAATGAAAAATTCTTTCGCTTTGGTCTTTTAGGAGAAAGTGGATATGCCTGGTTAAAGCCTAACACCAAGAATTTGGAAACCAAAGGCGGCTTAATGGGTTTAGGTTATGGAATGCTTGCTGAATTTACCTTGGCTGACAACTATTCTTTTGCTTCAGGAATTAGAGTAGCTTACAGCGGAGGAAAACTGCAATATACGGATCAGTATTATGTTCGGTATCCCGTTAATGAAACACCTACAGATTCTAACGATTATCGTGTTACTAGAACATATAATCTTCAATATTTTGAGATACCACTTTGCCTAAAAATGAAAACAAATGAAATAGGTTATATTACTTACTGGGCAGCAATAGGAACAGGTATTGGTTTTAAATTAAAAGCCACAGCAGATGATGAAGTAAAAGACATGGTAGGAAACGGACAACCTTCCAATACAGATATTGATATTAAAAGTGAAATTAATTTTTTCCGAGTACCTTTTAATATTGGAGCAGGTATTGAATATTCTCTTGGTGGAACAACTTCTATCTTGGCAGGTTTACAATTTAATAACGGCTTATTAGATGTTTTAGATGGCGACGACCAAGCGATAAACAACTATCTTACGCTACAACTTGGAATTTTATTTTAGACTAATCTATTATAAACAGCAAATCCCGCAAGCGTTTTTTCGTTTTCGGGATTTTTTTTAAGCTTAAAAAGATGAAAATAGCAATTGCACAATTAAATTATCATATTGGTAATTTTGCAGAAAACACAAAGAAAATAATCAATGCTATTCAAAAAGCAAAACAGCAAAAAGCCGATTTAATTGTATTTGCCGAACTTGCTATTTGTGGTTATCCTCCAAGGGATTTTCTAGAATTTGATGATTTTATTTCCCGCTGTGATAATGCTATTTTAGAAATTGCAAAAGAAACGAAAGAAATTGCTGTTATTATTGGAAGCGTTCATAAAAACCCCAAAACTGAAGGAAAACGCCTCTATAATGCAGCCTTTTTTATTTATGAAGGAAAAACACAAGCTATTGCAAAAAAATCTTTACTTCCAACCTACGATGTTTTTGATGAATACCGCTACTTTGAACCAGCAAAAGAATTTTCTGTGATTCAATATAAAAACAAGAAAATTGCATTAACAATCTGTGAGGATTTATGGGATATTGAGGAAAGGGAACGTCTATACACTACTCGACCAATGGACGAACTAATGAAAGATAAACCAGATTTTATGGTAAATATTGCTGCTTCTCCCTTTCATTCAACACAAGGAAAGAAAAGAAAGGAAATTCTTCAAAAAAACTGTAAGCATTATCAATTACCGCTGATTTATGTTAACCACGTCGGTGCACAAACAGAAATTCTATTTGATGGTGCTTCTTTATTTATGAACGAAAAAGGAGAGCTTCTTCAGGAATTAGCTTTATTTAAAGAAGATTTTAGCATTATCGAGCTAGAAAAACGAGAGCAGATCCAACAAACCAATCCCGAATATCCTGAAATAGAATTGATTTACAATGCTTTACTAATGGGATTGCAAAATTACTTTCACAAACTCGGCTTTTCCAAAGCAATTTTAGGTTTATCAGGAGGAATAGATTCTGCGGTTACGCTTGCTATTGCAGAAAAAGCTCTGGGAAAAGAAAATCTTTTAGCGGTTTTACTGCCTTCGCCCTACTCTTCCCAACACTCTATTGATGATGCTAAGCAACTAGCAGAAAATCTGGGAGTAGAGTATCAGATTATCCCGATAAACAAAGCCTTTGCTGAGGTGCAAAACAGTTTACATCCTGTCTTTAAGGACGCTCCTTTTGATCTTACCGAAGAAAATATTCAAGCAAGATTACGCGGGCTTATTCTGATGGCTCTGTCCAACAAATACGGATACATTCTTTTAAATACTTCTAATAAAAGTGAGGCTGCCGTTGGTTATGGAACGCTTTACGGAGATATGTGTGGAGGAATTAGTGTTATCGGAGACGTTTATAAAACAGCTGTTTACGCTTTAGCTAAATTTATTAACCGTGAAAAAGAGATAATTCCAATCAACAGCATTACAAAACCGCCTTCTGCAGAACTAAGACCCGAACAAAAGGACAGTGATTCGCTACCTGATTATGAAATATTGGATACTATTTTACATTTATACATTGAAGACAGAAAATCTCCCGCAGAAATTGCTAAAATGGGATACGACAAAAATATCGTAGATAAAATCCTAAGATTAGTTAACACAAGTGAATACAAGCGAGTACAGTCTCCGCCCGTTTTGCGAGTGTCTGAAAAAGCTTTTGGAATGGGAAGACGAATGCCGATAGTGGCAAAATATCTTTCCTAGCTTAATGGTCTAAATTTATCGCTTCAACAGATTTAATTTCAGGAATTGCTTTAATCATCGTTGCTTCCACTCCTTGTTTTAGAGTAACAATGCTCATAGGACAGGAATGACATGCTCCTAATAGTTTTACATTCACAACAAAATCATCTGTTAGCTCAACAAACTCAATACTTCCACCGTCCGCTTCAAGATATGGGCGTATTTGATCTAACACGTTTTTTACTTTTGGTAATAATTCTTCTTTTGTAGCCATAATAGTCTTGTATTTTTTTGTAAAAATAGTATTTATTCTGTTTTAGCTAAACATTTGAACCCAAAAAAAGTTTAGCTTTTCTTTTTTAGGCAAAAGAAAGTAAATATAAAAAAGAAGCAGAGCTTATCTGCTTTCAGCATGACAAAACCGCTGATTTTTTTGCAGCAAAACAAAAAAAGTGATATCTTTGGCTAAGGAAAAAAAACATAATGTTGTTTTTATCTTAGAATGCACAACTGGTAGTGATGGTTCTAATCCAATAGGCGTTACAAATAAAAAAGAAGATGAATAAACAAGCTCATATCATATTAGGATTACTCTTGTTGTTTGCTTATGAAAATACCATAGCTTGTAGTTGTGTTGGCGAAATGAGTGTAAGAAAAGCTCTCAAAAAATCTGAGGTTGTATTTATAGGTAAAGTAATCTCAAAAGAGAAAATCACAATAAAGCAAAAACTTATAGGAACAGAAAGCTATATTAATCACTATTATTATAAGGTTGAATTAATTATAGACCAATTATACAAAGGGAAAATTAAAACCAGTACAATTGAAATAATTACAGGTGTAGGGGGTGGTGATTGTGGATATGTATTTGAAATAAATGAAAAGTATGTTGTATATGCAATCAAAAAAAACAGATATTATAATGACGGAGATAAAACAAAAAAATTTCTATACACAGATATTTGCCAAAGGACAACAACAAAAGTTGCGGAAGAAAAAACTAAAATCCAGAAATATAGAAAACTTAGAAAAAGATAATCCTCGTTTGGTTAAGCGTGTGTTTCTACGCAACCCGTTGCGCTAAAGCTGTGCCTTAGTCCTAATATTCAAGCGTCAGTTTCCATGTGTTTTCAATAAAAAACAAGAAATCAAGCCCGCAAACAGCTTTTTATTGTTTACCCGTTGTTCGAAGTTTGTAACTTCGAACCAAATAAATCTTAGTTTTTAACTAAGAAAAATAATTGCTTTTACAAACACAAACGAATAGTTAACGTCAACGATAAGTTTCCCCACAATTTTGCAATAAATAGCAAGAAATCAAGCTCGCAAAGATTTTTTATTGTTTAACTCCTAACGGAGTAAGGCTTTTCTTTTGGGGTTCTTTTTTTATTAATATTTAACTCCTACGGAGTAGATGCGTGCAAAAAAAGAACTTAGTTCAATAAAAAATCTAACTGCTTGACAAAGCAAAAGTGCGTAGGCAAGTCAAATTAGCGATTTCGATTTTGTTTCGGCCTTATAAAAAACAGCATCAGTAGCGCAGCGAAACCCTTAGCAAATGGGAAAGTTGAGAGCTGTGCTCGAA
>CAZJZP010000162.1:0-5798 GCA_964550505.1 uncultured Prolixibacteraceae bacterium
TTTATTTCCTCTGATTTTCGGTGCTACTGCACCTGATATTGCATATAGTGGCTTTGAGATTAATTCAAATGAATTTTTTATTACCGGCATTTACACCAACACAGCGAATAGCTTGAATGAGAACGACTTGCGATTACTATTAGATAGTTCAGCCAACTTATTAAACGATCCATACTTATTTTATAATACTGAAAAAAGTGGAGGCTATCATTGCATTTCGCTAGGAACTAATTATAATCTCATTTGTGGCTATGACGAAAATTTTGGAGCAGGAAAAGCAGATGGAAGAATACTTCATCTTGATAATAATGGTTATTTCATAAACGGTTCTACTGTTGGTAGTCATGAAAATGAATATCTGTATAAAGTCATCCTTAGTGTTGACAGTGGTATTGCAGCAATTGGAACCAGCTGGGGTTTTGGAGATGCTATCAGTAATATTCAGTTTATTAAAACGCAGTCAAACGCCCACTATAATTTTTCAACTTACCAACATTATACAAATATCGAAGATATTGATGACACAAAAACAAATCCCTTATCATTTTTTCCTAATCCAGTAAAGAGAGGAATAAACATCGAAATAAGACAAGACTACGATAAACTAATCATCTATAATCTTAAGGGTCAAGAAGTAGCAAGATATTACAAACAAAGAAAGATACAAACAACTAATTTAATTCCGTCTATCTATTTTATTCATTTTTTCAAAGACGAGAAAATAAGTGTGGAAAAATTAATTGTTTATTAAAGAGCTCCTGGTCCAGCATATATTGGAATAGCATACATTGTATTCATTTTCACTTTGGTGCCATTCATAATAGCTGCTTCAAATTTCATCTTTTTTAATACTTCAATCAAAGCTTCGTCCACTCCATAACCAAGTCCACTGATAATTGTAAAACCACTTAAACTACCATCAATTTCTACGTCAAAACTGATTAATATTTCCCCTTTTAGCTTCTTATCTTTTGCTGCTTGAGGATAATGCAAATTTTCAGCAATATATTGATAAAAAGCAATATCTCCTCCAGGATATTTAGCATCACTATTGTAAACCACATCCATATTTTGAGGGTCTTCATATTTGTTTTTTGGTTTCTCTTCTTGCGCTCTGAGATTATACATCATAAAGATTGCAAGTATTACAAATAAGTATTTCATAGGTTTTTTTTAATGTTAATTTTTAAAAAATAATTCAATTTTAAGCATTATCTTTTGTAATTAAGTGTAAATATAGTATTTTTATCCTTGAAAAAAAAACTAGATGGGAAAAAATTTCATTATATTATTATTCTTATTCATTGTATTTAAGATTAATGCACAAAATGATTCAATTAATTACAATCTTCTTCAAGCTGCTTACGAAGGCAAACAATCCCTTTTATTAAAATCTATAAAAGACAGTGCTGATATAGATTTTCAAGATTACGATGGAAATACAGCTTTGATTTATGCTGCCAAGCAAGGACATGAAGACATTGTGAAAATCCTAATTTTCAACGGTGCGGATATTGAAATGGAGAATAAAGCTGCTTTCAGAGCACTCCACCTAGCTGCAGAATACGGGAATAATTATATCTGCAACGAATTGATACTTGCTGGTGCAAAAATAGACGCTAATGGTGGTTATTACGAAGTAAAGCCTATTCATTACGCTACAGCTTATAATAACTACGAATTAGTAGATATGCTTCTTTTTTATGGAGCCGATGTGAATGCTAAAAGCAAATATGGAGACACACCCTTGCATATTGCTTCTCATGCAGGATACTATGCTATTGATAGTCTCTTGATTGCCAATGGTGCAGATATAAATGCAAAAGACAGTTATTATTATTTTACTCCATTAACATTAGCCGTTCAGAATAACCAGCTACATATAGTTGAGTTGTTGCTCGATAACGGCGCTAGTATTGAATATGGAGAAGAGCACAATTGGAATGACCCTATTCTCTTTGCCTTAGACCAAAAAAATACAGCAATTATAGATACCCTAGCTGCTAAATATAAGCAAGAAAAAATAACTCCAATACATAGTGAGTATTTACGTCATCTTGCTGAAGTTTCTGCAAATCCAGAAATAAAAAAAAGCATTCGTTCTATTACTCCTGACAGCAGAAATTTTCCGCTTATTACCGCAAATATTTGGGGTTTAGAAACCGACTGGAATAATACAGATTTAATTCCTGCTTTTTTTTGGGGAATCCATGAAGAGTCTTCAAATATTGATATTACTCTCGGTTACGGGAGAAGATTATGGAGAAACAGAATACTATATGATGAATACAATGAGGATGAAACTTATACACAATACAGAGAAAACAGAAGTAAAGTATTTATTAAGATTTCAAAGAAAGTCTCCTTACTGCAAACAACAAATACAAATTTCGGGGTATATGGCGCTGTAAGAGAAAGTTTTAGTTTTGGTAATTTTAAAGCTACTTATAAAAAGCCTGAAGCTGCTTTTTACTTTTCACCAGAAGCTGGTATCTTTTTAGATTATAAAAACTTCAGGCAAACAATAGGATACCATTATATGAAATTTGACAAAGACTTAACTACAATACCACATCGCATTTCATATACTATGTATTTTTACGGTTTATTTTCACAATATAAAGCATCGTCCACGCTTCAATACAAAAAATTTAATTTTTTATGATTCGAATAAAATCTTTCTTATATATTTTTGTAGGCATTTTCCTATTATCCCTAATCTTTCATTCATGCGAAGACAGTTACAATGATTATGACGGAGATGAAAGTTGCGATACTATTGAACCATTTAACGGATATCTTAAGCTAAAACTAACGATAAACAGAGAAAACCAAAAAATTCCAATAATTGTTTATCGTGGTAAAATTGACGATAATGAAGTGGTTTACATTGACACTAT
Organism: uncultured Prolixibacteraceae bacterium; assembly: GCA_964550505.1. Classification (GTDB taxonomy): domain Bacteria; phylum Bacteroidota; class Bacteroidia; order Bacteroidales; family CAZJZP01; genus CAZJZP01. The sequence continues at coordinate 2,901 of CAZJZP010000162.1, forward strand.
ATCATCAAGCTATTTTGAAATTAGTATGCCAGTTGACGAATTCTATTCTGTTAAAGCAAAATACATCTCAAATGATAAAACCATCTATGCCATAGACGGGAATAGAATAAAAAAATCATCTTATATTTATGGAGATTCTACTTGTTGGAATGTAAGAGACGCGAAAATTGATCTTAGGTTAAATTACTAAAAAACTTTTCTGTTTTCGTGGTGATTGAAAATAATCTCAAAATTTTCTTCATTATAGAAATTATCAAATTTCAAATGGTCTTTCTGCTCATTATTTTTATCCTTAAAAATATCCACTTCATATTCTTCCAAAATTATTTTCCATATTAATTCAGAGCAATAAAAACGGGCAGTATCATCAATATCAAATGAATGATCAAAAGGAATTTGCCTTCCTAAGTAGTATTGTGCTCTGGAACTAATACAACTAGTAGGTTTCTCATTTGGAGCTTTAAATCTAACCAATATAATTGAATTTTCCTGACTATCTCTAATAAAACGATCGATACTTTGAACTTGAACTCCATCGTATTCAGATAGGGATTGGGAAACAGAATGAATAACTTTGATTTTGTTATTTATAGTATCTTTCCACAAGATTGCACAATGTGAAACATGCCAATCTTCTCTCATAACTTCTACTATTCCATCACTAACCAAACCATAACCATGACGCAAAATAATATCTCCATCCTGAATCATATCAAATTCTTCAGGGCTTAGGGTATAGTCTGAAAAAAATTGTTCCTGCTCACTACGATAATCGTAGGTAAGCAGGAACAAAACTATGGATGAAATAATAATAAGTGTAGCTAATATTAGTCTTTTCACTTATATTATATCAATTTAATAATTACTCAACAACTTCTTCTACTTCTTCAACTTCCATTTCTTCTTCAACTTCGTCAACGATTTCGTCAACATCTTCTTCCATATCCATTTCCATGTCGTCCATAGGATTTTCTTTAGTCATGTCAACTAACCACTTATCTTCTTGCTTAACAAGATTGATAGTTTGAGTTTCACCATCTGTTTTGTAAGTACAAGTAGCTGATTCTTCTTGCTCTTCACAAGTTAATTCAGTAATTTCTGGAGTTTCTACTTCTTCTTCTGGAGCCATTTCAGAAAGACTTGCTAACATATCAAGATATTCGCCAGTTGCTTCTGTTCCTAATTTTTTAGCTTCAGCATACTCTTGCTTGTTTAGATGATCTAAGAATTTTTCTGCTACTGCTTCAGGAGTGTTAGATTTTCCACCACAACTTACTAAAGTAATAATTGCTACTGCTACTAGTGATAATTTAATTAAATTTTTCATAATTTTCATTTTTAAATTAATAATGATTTAGTTTGCGATGCAAATATATAGCATTAAATTTAAAAAAACCAAAAATATGTTAAAAAACGTTAAAAAACTTTTCAACAATTTTTTGATAAAAACTTCTGTTGAATCTTTGTTTTATTGTAATATTGTATATGAAAACAAAGGTAAACCCATTTACATCTCTTATTAACAAGGAATTAGACAACGAGGCGCGTGTTGTTGCACATCAAAGAATCAGTATTCCACAACGGGATATTTATCAACAATCAAAACAAAAAACACCGAATTTAGCTTCTGTTTTAATTCTTATTTTCGAAAAAAAAACCGAATTTTTTGTTCCTTTTATCATTAGGAAAACAATTCTAGGTGATATTCATAGTGGTCAAATAGCATTTCCTGGAGGAAAAAAAGAAAAAACAGATAAAAACACGCAAGAAACAGCTCTCCGAGAAGCCGAAGAAGAAATTGGAATCAATAAAGATAAGGTTGAAATACTTACACAACTCAGCGAAATCTATATCCCTCCCAGTAATTTCAAGGTTACCCCTATCGTTGGATTCTATCACCATAAGCCTGTTTTTGAAAAACAAGAGTCAGAAGTAGAGAGCATTATTGAAGTTCCAGTAAATCTATTATTACAAAAAGACAGTTTACAATATTGCACTATTGATAATTATTCCAATGTGGCTTGTTATAAATATAACAATTTTACTATTTGGGGAGCAACTGCAATCATTCTTAGCGAATTTATCAGCCTTATGCAAAGCTGTGGAATTAATGCAAATGATAAATAATTTTATTATTTTTGTCATATCCTTTAACAAGATTAAACTATGAAAACGCTTAAAAATACATTTTTCATCTTATTGTTTGGCTCCGTTTTGTGTATTAGCAATTGCGCTAAAACAGAAGCAAATAAACGAAATCCAAATTTTAATGCCGATGAGTTAATCCTTATTCATAATGGAAAAGCTGATGAAAGCATGAATATTATGAATTACTTTATTTATGAAGATTCTATTATTTTGCGAAAACAATCATCAAAGATATTGGATTTTGAGGATCCTTCTCTGGATTTATTAATTGACAGAATGTACACAACAGTCAGAAACCCTGCTCACCCTGGAGTTGGAATTGCCGCTCCGCAAATAGGAATCAATAAAAAAATTATTTGGGTTCAACGCTACGATAAAAGCGGCTTCCCTTTTGAAGTTTATATTAACCCTGAAATATTAGCATATTCCGATACTTTAGTTGCCAGAAACGACGGTTGTCTCTCTATTCCTGGTGTTTCTCAGAAGTCAATGCGTGCTATTTGGGTTGATATTGAATATTATAAAACTGATGGTTCTTTTCACTCTGAAAGAATTACTAACCAATATACTGCACATATTTTTCAACATGAAATTGATCATTTGGAAGGAATTGTCTTTCTTGACAGACCAGAATGATAAGTTTTAGTGCTGATTATATTGTTCGCGTAATTTTTCAGGTAAATAATAGGTGAACGAATTATTCTTGTTTTTTAGAGCCACAGCTATTAAATCCAGTTCTATCTGATATAA
>CAZJZP010000163.1:0-5789 GCA_964550505.1 uncultured Prolixibacteraceae bacterium
TCAAGACTGGAGGAAGATTGGGCAAATATTCCTAAAGAATATAATGCCAATAGAAGACTAAAAATAAAGCTTTTCATTTGCAATAATGTTAAATCTGAGAATAGATAATTTATTAAAGGCTACAAAAATAAAAAAAATAACTTATTAACAATACGCTAACGTAGATTTTTTCAGTTCATAATATAGAAATTAGAAAGCGAGCCTAAATTAGTATTTATGAAAACACTTCAACAATCTTATCTTCTAATTGCACCTTATCTCCAGCCTTGACTTTATATCGTTTGCGCAATTCCATTTTTCCATTAACTAAGACTAAAGCACCGTTGATTATTTGATTAGCTTCGCCACCGCTTTCTGCCCAATTGAGTAGCTTTAGTAGCTGATTCAGTGCTATGTATTCTTTTTCAAGCTTAAATCTTTGCATTTTTCAGGTATTTTTCAATAAGTGTATTATATTCCTTACTTAATAAACGAATAATAGGATGATTTACATCATAATTGATATTATCAATTCTTTTTAGGGCGAGAATTTGGGGGGATGTTCCACTGATAAAAGCAGCATCGAAATGACTGATTTCATCTTTATGAATAGCGTTTTCGACCAATTCAATCTTATTTTCACTCGCGATACTTAATATTTTTTTTCTGGTAACTCCTTGTAAAACTTTGTACGAAGGTGCTGTGAATAAACAATTATCCCGTATGAAAAATAAATTGGATTTACTACCTTCTGTTAATTGATTTTCTTTATTAAGAAGCAATAATTCGTACACTTTTTTTTCTTCTTTTATTTTTTCTGCTTCTGCTCTCCATTGAGGACGATGAATTTTGGCTTGGGGTTCTTCTCTTTCATAATAAAATAGGGCAGCATCAACTCCGTTTAGGTATTCTTCTTGACTGGGATAATAATGTTTGATTTGAACGAAATCTGTATTTTGCTTATTCTGAAATGCTTCGATTTTTATTTTAATATTACCATATTGTATCGTATTGCTTTGAATTATTGCTTTCAGATTTTCTTCGTAATAAGTCTTTTCTTGTAGAGGAATATCTTTGATTTTTGCTGAAGATTCAAGTCTTTCCAAATGTTCTTCCATAAAAAGAGGAATTCCATTCATTACACGAATCACTTCGTATAATTCAATAGCTTCTTCAGAATTTCGCCTTGCCAATTCACAGGCATTATTCAGGTATAATTTCCCGTTTGAAATAATGAAATTTCCAATATTTTCTTTCATCTCTTATTGTGTAAGCTCGTATTTTAATTCTTTTCCTTTTTCAATGGCATCAATACCTTCATTCATCCACCTAGGTATAGATGCATCTTTTAGATAATAATCAAAAAATTGCATCATACGAATACTGAGATCCATACGATTAGGCCATTGCATTAAATTGTGTTCGTCTTTATTATACACTAACAACCAAACTATCTTATCTAATCTGCGAAGAGCGCTGAAATATTCTATGCTTTGTTCCCATGGTACGGCGCCATCGTTGTCGTTATGCATGATTAACAAAGGTGTTGTTACTTTATCAGCGAAAAAGATAGGGGAGTTTTCAATATATTTTTTAGGATCTGCCCACAAGCTGCTACCAATACGACTTTGACCACATTCATACTGAAAAGCTCTGCTAACTCCACTTTTTCGCCGAATTCCACCATATGCAGAAATCATGTTACTAACAGGAGCTCCAGCCATTGCAGCTGCATAAATATCTGTTCTTCCAACTAAATATGCAACCTGATATCCACCCCAACTTTGACCTTGTATTCCAATACGATTAGTGTCAATAAAATCGTAATTTTCTTTAATATATTTTGTTCCGCTAATAACTGCATCATAGGCATCTTGCCCGGGTTGACCGGTAGTGTATGTAATATCCGGAATAAAAACTACATAATCGTTGCTGCAATAAACAGAAGGATTAATGATGGAACGACTGGGATTTGGAATCCAATGATAGTGGATATTATCGGCATTTCTTTCGTAAAAATAGACTATTGTTGGATACTTCTTTTGTGGATTGAAGTTTTCAGGAGTATAAAGTAAACCCTCTAAAGTATCTTGATGCGTACTGAATGATTTCCATTTAATCATTTCAACATTTCCCCAAAGGAAATTTTTCTGTTGAGGATTGGCATCACTAAGCAAGGAGTTCTTTTCAAAATCACGATTGCTTAATCGCAAATTAGGATATTCTTGAAAATTTTCTCTTCTCCAAATGTATTTTTCAGCATTTTTGGCTTTAATTGGATATCGGTATTTATGTTCAGAATGGATTAATTGTTCGGGATTCTTCGCTTCCTCAAAATTTGTGGAATAATAAGCTTCCGCTCTGCTTTTGGTGTTGAATGCATGCAGTAAGATTTCTTCTTTGCCTGGAATATAGACTTCATCTTTGTCTAAACGAATGTATTCAAAGCGAATAGCATTGTCTCTTCCGTAGTTATTTGTTATGTTTACTGCATCATTTTTCCCTTTAGGGTCAATTTTCCAAATATCATAGGCATCATTAATAAAAACGAAATCATCATTTTCTGCCCAGCCACTTATTCCATATGGATAAGGACGAATAGGCATATCGTATTTTTCATTATAGAAAGGAACACCTATATCTTTAGTTAGTGCAATATGTTCTTTAGTAGCATTATCAATACAATACCAACTGCTGTCGGAAATCTGATAATATAAAGTGAATTTTCCTGAAGGAGAAAGGGATACATTGTATGCATGCGCCTGTAGAATAAGCTCTTTTTTTCCGTTTTGCATATTTATTAAATAGATATCTCTTTTCATTGGAACTTCCCAACTGATGCTTCTACGGTATTTACTATCATCAAATCCTAGCGCATAGTTTGATATTCCTTTTTTGGAGTAGCTGACATCTTCAATCTTTTCATCTTCTAGAGGAATAATTTTCTTCTTTTTAATATCATAAACAGCAGTATAAGTTTGTTTGCGCTCTTTATCTAAGTTATTGAGCTGGTAGCTTTGTAGATCAATATCTGTATGTGACCAAATGTCCAGACTTACTTTTTCGTCCTCAGGAATACTGTCTTTTGGCTTTTCTTGCTCAAGGGGAGCTAAGGGAAGAAAGAGTTTTTCGCCTTTATCACAAAAATAGATTTTGCTGTTTTTGCTGAGATAAAATTCTTCCGTATTAGCGATTTTCGAGCTGTCCACAATTAGCTGTAGCTTGTCTTTTTTAAGATTATAAAGGCTAAGTTGGTATTGCTTAATCTTCGTTGTGTCAGCACTATGCATTATGGCAAGTTGTGTTCCTTGTTTATCAAAGCAGATATCGTTGATTTCACCTTCATAAGCTAAAATAAGATCTGTTTGAATTTTCTTTGGATTAAAAAGATACAGGAAGACGCTATCCAAAGAATCTTTTACCTCCCTAATAAAAGCAATATGACCACTTTCTTCTGCTATAGTGTAGCTTTTTACATAATCATGGTATAGTGAATCTCCATTTATTGGATTATAAATCAACAAGGGGAGGGCTTTGCTTTTATTTTTATCTTTTTTAACTGTTTCTATACTGTCGGGAGCAATACTATCTGTTTTAGTAGTATCATTTGGTATTTCAAAGAATTCTTTTTTCAATTGGAAAGCAAAAAAATCGGTGTTTTTTTCAGCCATTGCATAATTATTCAACAAGGGGAATTTTTTAATTTTTTGGCTTTTCAGATAATAAATACAGAGGGAATCACTTGTCATATTATACTTTTTGCGCTTCTCTATTTTTGCCTGACGAGTGGAATCAAAAGGAGCTTTTAATTTACAGATAATGAAGTTTTCGTTGGGACTGATAAGCGCATTATAGCCACGGGGAATGCTGTCTTTGATAATATTGTTATTTATGTGAATATACAGTATCCCATCTCCACGTAGCGGATTAATTTCGTAGGTAATAATATTCCCACTATTGCTAATTTGTTGTTTTCTGATAGTTTTCCAAGCTGCGTAATCATCATGAGAAATGGCTTTTTTTTGGGCTGAAGAGTAGCTGGCGAAAGTGATTACGAAAAAAAATATTGCTATGACTGCTTTCATTTTTAAGGATTTATTTCAAAAATATGTTTTTTTTTGAATATTTACTTGCAAAGTAAGTAAAAATATAGTATTTTTGGAAAGAAATTTAATAATAACCAAATTTGAGCTAATGTATATGAAAAAAAACTTTGTTTATTTTACCATTCTCATACTTGGGGTTTTCTTATTAACATTTTCTTCTTGTAAGAAAGATGATGTTGATGAGCCTGATGACCCTCAAGGCATAGTTTATGGTTCAGTTACCGATGTTGATGGTAACACTTATGTTACTGTTGAAATTGGTTCACAAACTTGGATGGCCGAGAATTTAAAAGTTACGAAATACCGTAATGGCGATCCAATTCCTAATGTTACCGATGCTAATCAATGGTGTGCGTTAACAACCGGAGCTTATTGTAATTATGAAAACAATGCTAGCAATGTAGCAACTTACGGAAGATTGTACAATATGCATGCAGTGGAAGATCCTCGCGGTCTTGCCCCAGCTGGATGGAAAGTTGCATCTGATGATGATTGGTACATACTACTTAATTATTTAGGTGGCGAAGATAATGTTGCTCCTAAAATGAGAGAAGTGGGAACAGAGCATTGGGTTGCACCAAATACTGGAGCAACAGATGAAATTGGCTTTACAGCTCTGCCCGCAGGAGCAAGAAGCGGAACATTAGGCCATTTTAACGGTTTAGGATATACAGCGTATTGGTGGACATCCACCTGCCAGACTTGAGGCGGCACTGGCTCCTGGTACCGGAGCATGGATAACGCAACAACCTACGTTTTTAGAGGAGATCTTGCTTTAACTAGTGGTATGGCTGTTCGTTGTATTAAAGAATAAAAAATTAATATCAATTTTTGAAATAAATGACATTCTTTATTATTCGTTTAATAAAGAATGTCTTTTTATTTGCTTAGTATATGTTAAGAAAAACTAGATCTATACTGTTTCTTATAATACTGGGAATTTTCGTTTTTCTCAATGCTTGCCGAAAAACAATAAACTGTCCAGCTTTTGATCCTGACGACAGTATTTATTTTGCATATAATAATCTTGATAGCTTAGTATTTGTATCAAACTATGATGATACGCTTGAAATACATTTTCAAAGTGTCGAAATGTCAAAAGCCTATACCTATAGCTGCAAGGATTTGTATGGGATTTGTCCTTGTCTCAATAGTATAAAAGTAATGGTGAAGGATAGTAGAAATGCAAATTCTTATGTATTGCTAGAAATGGAACAGTCTGATCGTTCCGCTTTGCAAAGTTTTACTTATACCGTTCTCGATTTTGAATTTGAATTTGATTATACAAATGAACTTCCTTATATTGATGAAATTGAACATATTGATTATATCGGTAATAAGGAAATTAAAGGTGTTCAATACACTGGCGTTGTTTTGGTTAAGAATATGGATTTATCTCCCGCCAATATTTCTTCTGTCTATATTAATAAAGAAAACGGAATTTTGCAATTTACCGAAAGCAATCCTGTAACGACATGGAGTCTGGTGGTTTTGTAAAGCTTTTTCTTATCACAAATGAACTATAAAACCTCAGCGATTTTGTCATGCTGAACGAAGTGAAGCCTTTCAGTGTGAGAGTCAGAGTGAGTCAGAGAAACAAGCTCTTGCCTCAGTGAACGCTTTAGCAGGAGATTCTACGCTGCGTTTAGAAGGAAAAAACATAGAAATCCCAAGCTCCAAACTCCAAATACCAAACACTATAAA
>CAZJZP010000164.1:0-2373 GCA_964550505.1 uncultured Prolixibacteraceae bacterium
TGTCCACAGGCTCGCCGTCCACCAGCACCTGCTCGATGTAGCCGACCGGGCCGGGCCAAAACATTAGCAAAAGGAACGGGTTCATTGTTGGAAGCATCAATCACTTTTCCTTTAAGCTGCGCTTTTTGTGAAAAAGCAGACAGTTGAATTATGGAAAACCCCAAAAACAGTATAATATATAATAGTTTTTTCATTTGTTTATTCAGTTTCAATTTTTATGGATGAGAAAATTTCTAAAGCTGTTGTAAAAGAGCGTAAGTCCGTAAAAAGTTTTCCGCTTTCACCTTTTGGATCGCCATGACCAATTGGATGTAAGAAAAATGTTGTGTGTTCTTCATTAATAGTTACAGCATAAACCAAAGAAGGTTGTGCAGATCGTTTATAAGCATTGCTTTCTGGATATTTGTTGTTCGTCCAGCATTTGTTCCAATCCCAGGTTTGATTTACTTCTAAAAGAATTCGATACGGTTTGTTGTAGGAAACCGATGTCTGAAAATCAAGATTTCCCATTGGTGTTGCACCGCTATATGCATCTATATATGGATTGTCTGCCGTGGGAACATAGTTTTGTTTGTTGATTTTGCCTTTTTTATACGACCAATATGGCAAGGCAGCTGGCTGAAATGAAGGTCCGGGACCTTTTTGCCAAATACTGTCTCCATACATTGCATAAGAAAAAATTCCGCTAGCGTAAGATTCTGTAATAAACAAGGTTTCTAAGTAATTCCCTTCCATGTCTTCTGTCCAAATTACAAAGCTGGGATAGTTGTGCGCTTTGCCTTTTTTCAAAATAATGTGCATTTTTTCGTTCTCGCTAAGTTTTGTACTATCTTGCTGTATGCTAAGTTGTATTTCTCCCTTTTTTACACGACAAGAGGATAAAGTGCTTATAGCCAACGAAATAATTATAAGATAAATAAGTTTTTTCATTGTGTTGTTTTTAATCATTTTGTTTGTTGTTTCTGTGTTTCCATTTAATCAATTAGATTTTCCATTCTTTCTTATCTTTGAATAGAAAAATCGATTTTTTTTATAACAAAAATACATTGATTTTGTTAACTAAATTACAACAAAATACTACAAAATGAAAGAAAAAAAACATATTCTTATCAGTGGTGGAAGTGGAATGATTGGAAAAGAATTGCTAAAACAGCTTGCAGCAGAGGGAAAACACGAAACAGCAATTCTTAGCAGAAGTCCTGAAAAACAAAATGGAAAAGCCTTTTATTGGAACTACAAAGAGGGAGAAATTGATAGTGAAGCAATCCAATTTGCGGATATTATTATTCATTTGGCTGGAGAAAATATTTCCCGAAAAAGATGGACAAAAAAACAAAAGCAAGGCATTAAAGATAGTCGGGTAAAATCTACACAACTATTGCTAGGTGCGATAAAAAAAGCAGGAAAAAAGCCTGAATTAATCGTTTCTGCTTCGGCTATTGGGTTTTACGGAAGTTTTAATAGTGAAAAAATATTGACAGAAGAAGATAGTGCTGGGAATGATTTTTTGGCAGAAACCGTTGTAGAATGGGAAAAGGCTGTGGATGCTTTTAAAACAATTGCTGTGCCTACCATAAAATTGCGATTGGGAGTTGTGCTTTCTCCAAAAGGAGGCTTATTAAAAAAATTGCGAGCAATTATTCAATCCGGATTTTCTTCTGCTTTGGGTTCAGGAAAACAATATGTGCCGTGGATTGCCTTAGAAGATGCTGCACGCATGTTTTTGTTTGTTATAGAACAGGGGAAACAGAATGAGGTTTATAATGCAGTAGCACCACAGCACATCACTAATTATCAATTGATGAAAACCCTTGCCAAAAAAGCCAACAAAGGCTTTTTTATGCCCAAGATTCCCGCTTTTGTTCTCCGACTCGTTTTTGGAGAGAAAGCGATTATTTTATTAAAAGGCAGCAGGGTTTCTTCAGAGAAAATCCAAAAGCAAGGTTTTGAATTTGAAAAGCCCGAATTGGAGAAGATAGATTATAGAGGATAGTGCAAGTTTCCACCTAAATTTATGTTTTTTTGCAGCAAATTAAAAAATCTAGTATCTTTGGGGGAGAAAAGTGAAGAATTGCTCAACGATTAAGAAACTCTAGATGGAGTCAATAATGATTTGTCAAAGCTTGAATAAAAAAACTGTAAGTATAAAGTATTTGTTCGTATTATTGATTATGATGTTTTGTTGTGAAACATTGAGGTCTCAAGATGAAATATGCAAAATTGAAGTGTCCGCAATTGAGTTTAAAAGTGAATCGGCATATTCAATATCACCTGAATTTGGTTTTGAAAATAGGGAGCACTTCGATACCCTGATTGTATGCAATGAAAAGCTGCAATATGTTTCAGAGAGAATAACTAAGTTAAAAGAAAAAA
>CAZJZP010000164.1:2473-5716 GCA_964550505.1 uncultured Prolixibacteraceae bacterium
AAAGAAAAAAAATATTTATTTTGATGGGATAACATATAAGTCAGATCGCAAACTCATTAGATTGATTAAAACATATTTGCCCAAATACATTTTTAAATAAAGTCATGTAATCTACATCCGTTTCCCCACATTTTGCAATAAAAAACAAATCAACAATCACCTTTTTTTCATGTTTTGTAGGGGTTTACGTGGGTCTTAGTGTTTTTTTTAGACCTAACAGCTTTTCAAAAGCTGTTAGGTCTTTTGACAAACCAAAAGCGCGGTGGCAAAAACGATAAGCGCGTAAAAAACAGAATGAAATATATTTTTATTTGAGTTTTTTTATACATTTACAAAAATTAACCGCCAACCAAAAAGAAGCAATAATGAAAAAAACAACCTTCTTTATCTTGTTTTTATTATTTAGTTGTGTCCTTTTTGCCCAAAAATTAAGCCATAGAGACTCTATTCATTGGAGTAAGACGCCAGATTGTATGTCTTTAATAATAGAGAATGAGTCATTTAAGGGGATAGTGCTTGATGTGAATAAGGGAAACGAAATGAATCATTTTAATGTTTTAATTCCCAAAATTTTTGATGTTATTTATTGTGATTCATGTTTTTTTATTCCAGATACTGAAGTTGTTTTTTTATTTGAAGAGCAAATGACAAAATATTTTTCTTCTTATATTGAAGACAAATCGGCTTATGAATTACCTTGTTTTTTTAGACAATATATCGGATATGAGAATAAAAGTGATGGAAGCAAGTATTTGTTGGTTGTTTTTGATTCTTCATACAGTGAAACAGAAGATAAAAACACCTATATTCATATTCAAAGTCGTGTTCTTTCTGGATTTCTTACAAGCATGAATTTGTGTAGTTTAATCTCTGTTAAATACGACATTTTGAATAATAAAATATCAAGTCACAAATGTCAATAACGACAAGTTTTGATTATAATCTTAATGTGAACACTTGCTTACAGCAATAAAATAATTTAGTATTTTTGTAAAAAAACACAATGGAAAAAATCAAGATAGGAATTGAAATAGGAGGTACAAATACCGCTTGGGCTTATCTTTCAGAAAAGGGAGAATCTAGGATTATTTCACGGTTGAAAACGCAAGATTTTTTAACATTTGACGATTTTTTTCAGTATTTAAGTCAAGATATTTCCATCTTTTTAGAAGCAGAAAACTATACACTTCAAGGGATTGGAATTGCTGCTCCCAACGCTAATCGAAAGCAGGGAATTATCGATAATGCAGCAAATTTACCATGGAAAGGCAGTATTAGAATGAAAGAGAAATTTATGCAAAAATTTGCTGTTGATGTTGTTTTGGATAATGATGCTAATGCAGCAGCTATAGGAGAAAAAATGTATGGTAATGCAAAAGATTATCAGGATTTTATCATGATAACGCTAGGAACAGGTTTGGGGAGCGGGATTTTTTCTAACAACACTTTATTGTATGGCGCAAATACCTTGGCGGGAGAGTTAGGGCATATTATTATTGACGAAAACAGCAATAGAAAATGTGGTTGTGGAAGATACGGTTGCCTTGAAAGCTATTGTTCTGCCAAAGGAATGCAATTAACTGCTGAAGAATTATTAAGAGAAAGCAAGGGGAAATCCTTGTTATCAGAGCAGAATTCCATCACACCACTTTCAATCTGGGAAGCAGCAAAGAAAAACGATGCAATAGCATTGCAAGTCTTTGATAAAACAGCAAAAACTCTTGCTTTAGCTTTGGCTAATACCGTATGCATTACTAATCCCCAGGCGATAATAATTGGTGGCGGAATTGCCCAATCCGGAGATTATCTTTTTCTTCCATTAAAGCAATACTTTTCAAACTATTTACTTCACGTTTATCAAAACACCGTTGAAATTAAAGAATCCAAATTGCCACATAAAGAGGCGGGAGTTTTAGGTGCTGCTGCTTTGTTGGAATAGAAAAAGCAGTAAATACGAATATTTACTGCTCTTAAAAAACTAAATAATAACTACTTATTCTTAATATTTTGCTTTAAATTTATAGGCAAGACTAATTTCATGTGTCATAATTCCGTGAATATTCCTTGAAACAACAGAATTTCCAAAATCGTAACTATAGCTAAAAAGAAAACTTTCATGATCGTAGCCGGTTTGTAATACGATAGATTCTCCTGATTTATACCAACATCCTAACATAATATTTTTATAATCAGCTAATAAACCCGTCATAAATAAGTCGTAGCTGCCTTGTGAGGTATAGATAGCCGTTGGATGAAAGTTTAAGTCATCTTCTCCTTTGATGGTAAGGCCAGCTTGTAAACTAAAGCGACTGGGAAGTGCTTCTTTTTCTGAGTGAAAAGAAATATCTGGCTGATTAAGGTGATAAGCCGACAGACCTGCAAAAGCATTTAGGTTTTTGTCTTCATTAACGTATCGCCATAAAAAACCAAAACCAACATCAATAGCGTTTACACTTGTATTGGCAAAACTTTCTGCACTCGTAGATGAAGCATCATAAGATCCCCACTGGTATTGGTCGTCAAAGATTAAACCAGAGGCATCCAGCGAATTTTGAAGATACCCAATATTTAAGGATGCGTGCAAGAAGCTTTTTTCACTTACAAAAAGCCCGTACCCAACAGATGCAGAGGCGTTTAATCGGGTAAACGCGCCAGCGATATCCGCGGTTGTGTTAACTCCAACATCCAATCGATTTCTTCCATTTCCTTGCGACCATTCCCCATCATTCAGGAAAATTGGCATAATAAAAGAAAATGATGCGGTATTAAATCCTTTGTCCAATCCATTCCATTGATTCCGATAATTTAAGATTGCTCTCATACTATTGTCCATTCCCATAAGAGAAGGATTAAGTAAAAGCGGATTATTCATCGGTTGTGAAAAACTTGGATCTTGCGCTTTTACATCAATAGAAGAAAAGATTAAAAGACCAAGTAAAATAATTGCGGTAAGTTTTTTTAATTTTTTCATAATAGTTATTTATTTAGTTTTTTGTTATATCTCTATTTATTTTAATAAGTTTACAATGCCTGTTCCTTCGAAATGTTCTCCATCTGTTGTTTTAACAAGAATTTTATACGCATAAGCACCAGAAGGCATATCTTTTCCAGAGAACTGATGTGTTCCGTCCCAACCTATTTCTGGACTTTGTGATAAGAAAATTAATTTTCCGTATCTGTCGAAAACCGAGAACTCGAAAGTTTCATAATTCCCCCCTCTGACATATAAAATATCATTAAGTC
>CAZJZP010000165.1:0-5665 GCA_964550505.1 uncultured Prolixibacteraceae bacterium
AATTATTGATTTTTTTTTATTGAGTTGCCTTCAGAACATGTAATATTATAAGATGCTTTATCATTTATTCCTTGTTCGGCTGAGGCTCTGCCTCAGTCGTTTTATTTATTACAGATTTCATCCAATAGTTTTACACGCTGCATTTCTTTACTTTTTCTTAGCCAAAGATACGTTTTTTTTTGATGCAAATAGTTTTTTAAAATTTCGTCTCTATTTTTATTCTCAGCTTATTCAAAACCTTGTGATTTCCACAATCATAATCATAACCATAAATTACAATCTTATTGTTTTCATTAATAACGCTATCAATTGCAAAATTTGTTGGGATGAATTCTTCATTGCTAATTTTGTATCCTGTATCCGTATCAGAAATAATGGCTTTATGAGGTCGCCAACAGTGTCCACATGCCCATGGTGGTGTTAACCAAAAACTTATTATTGCATCATTATATTTGTTGTTATTCAAGTTTACTAAATAGGTCGTATCGAAATCAACAGCGAATTTGTCTTCATCTTCCTTTTTAATTATTTCAGGTATTTTATCTGACCTAAAATATCCTTTTTTAACGTAATGTTGGTACAGAATTTCTTCTGATATCTCTATAGTTAAATTATTTCCCTTGTATTCTGATTTTTTAATTTCACTAAGGAAAATCGTTGTATCAAGTGTTTCAAATTCATTAATTTTGTCTTCTTGAATGTTTTCTGTCGAATTTATCTCCTGAGTTTCTACCATATTTTTTTCAATTGCGGACTTGTTTCTACATCGAACAAATGCGAAAGCAATAATCAACAGAATTATTATTGTTTGCTGTTTCATTTTTTAATTGTTGCCAACTCCTTAGATTTTCATTAATTCTTTTTCAACAAAAATAGCAATAAAACGCCCCCGTCTTTATTCTTCTTCGTAAGGATAATCTTTATAAGGATAAATTCTGGCATTAATCAATCTATACTTATAGGTTCGGTATATGTTTACAAATTGATTCTCATAGCCTGATGCATTGCTAATTCTTTTGAAATGAAATTCCGTTTGCAATAGCTTAACATCTTCTTTTTTATTAATACAATGCAAGAAATCTTTTCCGTAAGTTTGTAATGCAGAGAAAAAGTACAATCCAATATCATAACCTAAAAAAGCATCGCTGTTGGGTTCTCCTTCATATATTGAGCGGTATTCTTTCACAAAATCTTTCACATCTTTTCTGGAATAATCAACAAAAGAAGATCCAAACCAATGGGTATTTAAATTAGAAAAGTGAACCATATCTAATTTATCGAAGCGGAACCAACCGGGTAAGCCAAAAAGAACAATTTCATGGTTTTTTCTAATCTTGTGTAAATTATTAGCATAAGCCGACAAAAATGCTTCTCCACTCATCATCGTTACAATAATATTGGTTTTTCCCGCTTGGAAATTGGAAGTAATTCCTGAAAATCCACTTTCGGAATAATCAACTATTTTATAAGAATAAACAGCAGAATCTTCGGGAGTATGAAGCACAGACTGAATAATGCCTTCCATTGATTTCATTACTTCATGAGATGATTTGTACACGTACAACACATTTGCTTCGGGATAATAGTTGTTAAAATACTGATTCAAACCTAATAATTGTGTTGGGACATCCGGTACTAATTTAATTACCTTGGGATTTGAATAAAGCGATGGGCAAATAAAAGAAGCTGGGGAAATAATCGTAATATCTTGTTGTTTTGCAAAATCAGCAACAATTTCAAAAGCCTTATCATCCCAAGGACCAATTATTAAATCCATTGTTTTAAATTCTGGCTTTTGAATAATTGACTTTAGGTTTTCTTCATCCTTATCAACATCATAAGTGTGTAATACTGCATTAAAACCATTCTTTTTGAGCGAGTCAATTGCAATAAGTAAACCTTCATAAAATTGGACATGCTCTAAAGATTTAAACTTCGACTCTGAGGTCAAATTCTTTTTCTTGTCGTATTCTACCAAATAGGCATGCTCCAAATATAGCGGTATTAAGAGGGCAATATTATATTTTTCTTTTAATTTTGGAGTATCGCAACTACATTCAGGCATAGTGTCATTGATTGCAATAATATTATTGGAATAAATCGGAATAATCAATTCCATGCCTATACTTAATTCTTTGTTTTTTATAAGCGGATTTAACTCCTCTAATTCTTGCAGTGAGATAGCGTATTCCCGTGCAATTCCATAAGCTGTTTCGCCTTTTGAAACAATATGGATAATATAATGGTTCTGTAAAACAGTATCTTTTACTGTTGGCTCCGTAGTCTGATGCGGTAATTCTTGTATTTCTTTTGTTGTTGGAATAAGAATTTCCTGACCTATAGAAATATTTGTTGTTAAGCCAGGATTTATTTGATATAAATCATTTACATTAAATCCATAATTTTTTGCAATAGAATAGAGAGTTTCTCCTTGGGCTACAATGTGTTTTTTATATTCCTTGGGTGTTGTTTCTTGTTTTTTTACCGGAATACGAAGTATTAATCCTTCGGGGATTGTCTCAAAATTGGACAAGAATTTATTGTGTTCATTAATCAAGTCAATAGAAACATTGTAAGCTTTTGCAATGGAATAGATTGTCTGTCCTTTTTCCACGGTATGCAAATAAAAATCTTTCCCATTATAATTTTCAATTATTTCTGATCGCACAACTTCTTGAGCTAAAAGACTTGTTGTGAAGGAAGAAAGAAAAAGCAGTATTATTATTACTATTTTATTCATAATCTCTTTTTATTTAAACAATAACTATTCCCATTCTATTGTAGCAGGAGGTTTTGAGCTAATATCATAGACCACTCGATTTACTCCTTTAACTTTATTAATAATATCATTAGACAATTTCGACAAAAAGCTATATGGCAGATGCGACCAATCGGCAGTCATTCCATCTGTTGATCCAACCGCTCTAAGCGCAACAACCCTTTCGTAGGTTCGTTCATCGCCCATCACTCCGACCGATTGAATTGGGAGTAAAATTGTTGCTGCTTGCCAAACTTCATCATATAATCCTTCTTTTTTCAATGCGTTAATATAAATGTAATCCACTTCTTGCAAAATACGTACCTTTTCTTCTGTAATATCTCCTAATATACGAATTCCCAAACCAGGACCTGGAAATGGATGTCGGCTAATTAATTCCTTTTTAATACCCAGACTTTTACCCACTCTTCTCACTTCATCTTTAAACAAAGCTTTTAATGGTTCAACCACTTTCAGATTCATTTTCTCGGGCAAACCACCAACATTATGGTGTGATTTAATCGTAGCTGAAGGACCTTTGACAGAAATAGATTCAATAACATCTGGATAAATTGTTCCCTGTGCCAAGAATTTCGCATTAGGAATTTTTTTAGACTCTGCTTCAAAAACCTCAATAAACTGTTTACCGATAATTTTTCGTTTAGCTTCAGGATCGGAGACTCCTTTTAATGCATCATAAAATCTTTGAGCAGCCCTAACTCCAATTACATTAAGACCCATATCTTTGTAGGAATGCATTACCTCTTCGAATTCATTTTTTCGTAATAAGCCATTATCAACAAAAATACAATGCAATTGCTTTCCAATAGCCTGATGCAAAAGTACTGCAGCAACAGAAGAATCTACTCCACCCGATAAGCCAAGTATGACATTTGCATTTGCTATTTCGTCTTGAAGTTCTTGAACACTTTGCTCAACAAAGGAAGCTGCTGTCCAATTTGCACTACATTTACAAATATCAATAACAAAATTCTTCAGGAATTGCTTTCCATCAGTAGAATGATAAACTTCAGGATGAAATTGTATGCCATAGATATCCTGATTTTCTTTTTGGAAAGCAGCAACCCTAACATCATGTGTACTGGCAATGAGTTTGCAATCAGGAGCTAACTGCATAATACTATCTCCATGCGACATCCATACCTGTGAATTGTCGGGAATATTCTTCATTAGAGAATTATCCTTTTCAATAAAAGACAAATTTGCTCTGCCGTATTCTCTTACAGCGGATTTTTCCACTCGTCCTCCGTTAGTATGCGCATAATATTGTGCACCATAGCAAACGCCTAAAACGGGATAATTCTTGTAAATTTCTTGCAAATCTGGACTTGGAGCGTCTTCTTGTAAAACGGAAAAAGGACTTCCTGATAAAACAACGCCTTTAATATCCGAACTCAATTTTCCAATATTATTGTACGGATGTATTTCACAATACACATTCAACTCTCTGATTCTTCGGGCAATTAATTGTGTGTATTGTGAGCCAAAATCTAAAATTAATATCATTTCCATTATGCAAAGATAATCAACCATAGGCTAATTAAGGCATATTTTTTGCATAAAATATTTGCATTGTGGATAAATATTTTATATATTGCCTTGTTTTACAAAGAGATAATGAAAATTTATTTCTTTTTAACAATATTCAACTCATTAAGAAACAAAATGATACATTCTTCGTACATATAAGCTAGAAGATGAAAAGGCTTGTTTACATATTAAGCATATTGACTTTACTGTCAATGCATTCTTATGGACAGCAGATGGAAGAAAAGAAAAACGAGAAGAACCGCTTGTTAAAACTTATTCCTGATACTATTCCCAGAGGAGATGCTTATTCTGTAATTTCTAAATTATCTGAAATAATCGAAATTGATCCCAACGACCCAACGCTTTATGCTTCAAGGGCAAATGTTTACATTCATGTTAATGATTTCGATATGGGATTTGCCGATTATGAAAAAGCCATTGAACTTGACCCAACCAACGATCAAATCCATTGTAAAAGAGGGCTGGCGTATTTCAAAAAAGCATCTTATGAATCTGCGCTAAAAGACCTAAATAGTGCTATTAAATTAAATAATGATAATCCTATTTATCATTTTTTTAGAGCAGAAATCAACATTAAATTAGAAAATACCCTTACAGCGATTAAAGATTTAAACAATGCAATTGCTTTAGACCCTGAATTTGCTGATGCTCATCTCAAAAAAGCTATTTTATGTGACGCCATCGATTACAAATATGATGCAATTGAATCCTATCTCCGATATTTGGTTTATGCTAAGGATGAAGTGAATATCAAATACGTGAAAATTAGGCTTAAAGAATTAAAAAGAACCAGCAAACATTACAAAAGAATTTATAAAGATTCCAAAAGAAAGGTTCGTCTCGAACAAAAAGAAAAAAAGAAGAATTAGATTAGAATTTATCTGCTCCGGGATAAAACAATTTTTCTTCAGCAATTTTCTTTGGATAGGTGTAATATTGAACACTTGCTTCTGCACAAAGCTGCTCTTCTGCATCGTATAAAGCTACATCGATAAATGCAATATTCCGTCTCATTTCTTTCAAGCTTGCTCTAAGTTTAAGATCTCCTTTATTAACATAAACTGCTTTTCTTAAGCGAATATCCATACGGGAAGTAACACCTGCTGTTTGACATTTGACAAAAACCACCCAACTTGCAAATTCATCCATTAAAGTTGCTTGAATTCCACCATGCAATACATTAATCCATCCTTGGAAATAAGATTTAGGCGACCAAATAGATAGAATTTCATCTCCATCTTCAAAAAACTGCATTTGTAAACCCTTTTCATTATGTGAAGCACATCCAAAACACTGATATCCTTCGTATTTATTCATCGGATTATTTAATTTTCT
>CAZJZP010000166.1:0-5645 GCA_964550505.1 uncultured Prolixibacteraceae bacterium
GTTAATAGCAGTTTTTTCAAATTTGATAATGTTGCCTTCTCTTTTGCTTTCTATGGAAAAAAGAATATCAAAGAAAGTATTCCGAAAGCAAGCATTAATTGAAGATGAAGCTGATGATGAAGAATAACAAAAAAATGAACTAAAAGAGAAGCTTATGAAAGGAATTATACTTGCCGGAGGAGCTGGCACTCGTTTACACCCACTGACATTGGCAATGAGCAAACAAATGATGCCAATTTATGATAAACCAATGATTTATTATCCGCTTTCTGTATTGATGATGGCTGGAATAAGAGAGGTTTTGATTATATCTACCCCAACAGACTTGCCTAATTTTGAACGATTGCTGGGAGATGGAAGCCAAATTGGATGTAAGTTTTCATACGCTGTTCAGGAAGTGCCAAACGGATTAGCCCAGGCATTTGTTATTGGTGAAGAATTTATCGCTAACGATAAGGTTGCGTTAATTTTAGGAGATAATATCTTTTATGGAAGCGGATTGCAAGAAATAATTCAAAGCAATGCTAATCCCGACGGAGCAGTGGTTTTTGCTTATCATGTTTCCGACCCACAACGATATGGAGTTGTAGAATTTGATCAAGATAAAAAAGCTATTTCTATAGAAGAAAAGCCAAAAAATCCAAAATCCAATTTTGCCGTTCCAGGTTTGTATTTTTATGATAATTCCGTTGTTGAAGTAGCAAAAAACATCAAGCCTAGTGCTCGTGGGGAATACGAAATTACAGATGTTAACAAATGGTATTTGCAACAAAATAAACTTAAAGTTGGAATTTTAAGCAGGGGAACAGCTTGGCTTGACACTGGAACCTTTGATTCTTTAATGCAAGCAGGGCAATATGTTCAAGTTATTGAGCAAAGACAAGGTTTAAAAATTGGTTGTATCGAAGAAATAGCCTATCGAAAAGGTTTTATTACTAAAGAACAACTAAAAAAGATAGCACAGGATTTATTGAAGAGTGGATACGGAGAATACTTAATGTCAATCATCTAAAACACTTTTGCTATGAGAGAAATATTTGTTAGTGGTGGAGCTGGTTTTATTGGAAGCTGCTTGGCTGAAAAACTACTGGAAGACAAGAACAATCATTTGATTATTGTGGATGATTTGTCCACAGGGGATAAATCGAAATTACCACAGAAACACAAAGAGAGATATCGGTTTATAAAGGCAGATGTTAATAACTATAAGGATGTTGCTGAAATTTTTAGAAGCTTTCATTTCGATTATATTTTCCACTATGCAGCAACTGTGGGCGTTAAAAGAACCCAAGAAAATCCAGTCCAGGTTTTAAACGATATTCATGGAATTGAACACTTGCTCCATATTTCTAAGAATTCTGGAGTTAAACGCTTTTTCTTTTCATCTTCTTCCGAAGTGTACGGAGAACCTGTTGAACTTCCTCAAAATGAAGAAACTACTCCACTTAATTCCAAAGTTCCCTATGCCATTGTGAAAAATGTTGGAGAAGCATTTTTGAAATCTTATAAGAAAGAATACGACTTGGATTATACCGTCTTCCGTTTTTTCAATACTTATGGTCCAAAGCAAAGTAAAGATTTTGTTATGTCAAAGTTTATCAATTTGGCCTTACAAAACAAAGATATCCCTATTTATGGAGACGGACAGCAAACCCGAACATTTTGTTTTATCAATGATAATGTAGATGCTTGTTACGAAGTCTTTAAAAAATCACTAGAAGATTCCAAGATGACTAATGATGTGATAAACGTAGGGACAGATTATGAAATCCCAATTATTGACCTTGCCAAGAAAATCATCAAACTCACTAACTCCAAATCGGAGATTGTGTTTTTGCCTCCGCTGGAAGAAGGAGATATGAAAAGGCGCCTTCCTGATGTTAGCAAAATGAAAGCATATTTAAACAGGGAAATGATTTCCATAGATGATGGAATTAAAGAAATCCTTAACGACACCTCTTTTATTCTCTAAACTATGCTATCTTATAAAGAAATATTACAGCTTTTTGAAGAAAGACTTTCAGCTTATTCTTATGGCAATCAGCCACAGCGATTATACGAGCCCATTAACTATATCATGTCTTTAGGCGGTAAAAGATTACGTCCTGTATTATTATTGACTGCCAATCAGATGTGTCAGGGAAATATTGAGGAAGCTATGCCAGCTGCATTAGCTATTGAGAGTTTTCATAATTTCACCTTGTTGCATGATGACATCATGGATAAGTCAGAAATGCGTAGAGGAAAAGCTACCGTTAACATTAAATGGAATGATAATATTGCTATTTTGTCTGGAGATACGCTTTTTGCCAAAGCATATGAGATGATGAATAAGCTACCCGCAGAACAATTAAAAGAAAGTTTGCAACTGTTTACAAAAACAGCTGTTGAAGTTTGTGAAGGACAACAATACGATATGGATTTTGAAACAGCTAAAAAAGTCAGTATTGAAGAATATTGTACGATGATTCGCTTAAAAACTGCGGTTTTATTGGCAGCATCTCTGAAAATGGGAGCATTGCTTGCTGGTGCACCAAAAGAAGAACAAGATAAGTTTTATAAATTAGGAGAAGAGATAGGAATGGCTTTTCAAATTAAAGATGATAGCTTAGATGTTTTTGGACAACAACAAGCTTTTGGAAAAGAAACCGGTCTTGATATTTTTACGAATAAGAAGACCTATGTTTATCTTAAAGCATTTGAAATGGCAGATTCAGAAACAAAAAGGGCATTGAAAGAGGCTTTTTCTATTCAAGACAAAGCAAGAAAAATTAAAGAAGTAACAGCCCTGTATCATAAAATTGGCGTTAAAAAAGAAGCCGATACGCAAATTCTTTCTCATCATAATACAGCAAGCACAATTTTAAGCGAAATTAATTGTAGCCAAGAGTCTAAAGAGACGATAACGAAAATCATCCACACGCTGATTGACAGGGAGGTATAGATGATTAACATTGAAAATCTCAGTTTGAGTTTTAGCGGAAATCCAATATTGGACAATGTTTCTTTTATGATTGGCGAAAAGGATAAAATTGGTCTTGTTGGAAAAAACGGGGCAGGCAAGTCTAGTTTGTTGAAAATATTTTATGGGCAATTAAAAAGCTATACAGGAAACATTGTTATCCCCAAAGATTTACGATTAGGGTATTTGCCACAGGAAAAATTGACTGACAGTAAAAAAACGGTTTATGAAGAAAGCAAAACTGCTTTTGATGAGGTAAATATTGTGGAGGAAGAAATAGCAAAGATAATCACTGAAATGCAGGAAAGGACAGATTATCAAAGCGATTCTTATCTTTCGCTGGCTGATAAACTGGACAAATTAAATGACAAAAGAATCTTGCTGGGTGCGGAGAATAATGAGGCGAAGTTGGAACAAGTTTTGAAAGGATTAGGATTTAAACGAGAAGACTTTTTTAAACCACTCAAGACTTTTAGTGGAGGCTGGCAGATGCGGGTTGAATTGGCAAAAGTTTTGCTGAGAAATCCAGACGTTATTCTATTAGACGAGCCAACCAATCACCTAGATATTGATTCTATTGAGTGGTTAGAGCAGTTTTTATCTTCTTTTTCTGGAGCAGTTGTTTTAGTTTCCCACGATAGGGCTTTTTTAGATAAAATAACAAACAGAACCATTGAAATCGCTTTTCAAAGAATAGAAGATTATAAAGCTTCGTATTCACGGTATGTAGAGTTAAGAAAAGAAAAAATTCAGCACCAGCAGGCTCAGTTTAGCAATCAACAAAAAGAGATTGCGCAATTGGAAGAATTTATCAATCGATTTCGCTATAAAAACACCAAAGCAAAGCAAGTTCAATCAAAAATAAAGTACCTGAACAAAATGGATAAGGTGGAAGTAGAACAAATGGATAACACGGTTATTCGCTTCCTTTTTCCCCCAGCACCACGATGTGGAAAAATCATCATCGAAGCAGAAAATTTAGCAAAAGACTATGATGATTTACGTGTTTTTTCTGACTTGAGTTTTGGTATGCAACAAAATAATCGCATTGCTTTTGTAGGTCAAAACGGACAGGGGAAAACGACTTTGTGCAAAATGATAATGAATGAAGTAGAATATGCAGGGGAAATCAAATTAGGACATAATGTTAAGATAGGTTATTATCCGCAGAATGCAACAAATTTGCTCGATCCAGAAAAAACAGTTTTTCAGACATTAGATGATATTGCTGTAGGCGAAGTTAGAAAGAAAATCAGAGGAATACTAGGCTCTTTTCTTTTTCGAGATGATGACATTGATAAAAAAGTAAAAGTATTGTCTGGAGGAGAAAAATCCAGATTGGCATTAGCCAAGCTTTTATTAGAACCCCACAATCTTCTTATTCTGGATGAACCAACCAATCACTTAGATATGCAATCTAAAGACATTTTGAAAAATGCCTTGCTGCATTTTGACGGGAGTCTTATTTTGGTTTCTCATGACAGAGATTTCTTAAAAGGATTAAGCGATAAGGTTTTTGAATTTAAAGAGGGGAAAATAAAGCAGTTTAATGGTGATATTGAAGAATTTTTAGCATTAAGAAAAATCCAATATTTAAACGAATACGAAAGACAAAAAAAGCAGAAAACAGAAAACACTTCACAAAACAAAGGAAAAGAAAAGTGGGAGAATAAAAAAGAAATGGAAAAACAGCTTCGAAAATGCAACAAAAGCATTTTGGAAACAGAAGCAGAAGTGGAGAAAATGGAAGAAAAAATCAAAGAAATTGATTTCTTGTTAGCAGGAACAAAAACAGAGGAGACGATAGATTTTGCCGAAATAGGAAAGCAAAGACATTCTATAACTAAAAAGATTGAAGAAAAAATGTATGAATGGGAACTGCTTCATGACGAGAAAGAAGAACTGGAGCAAGAATTAAACCAATTAATAAAAAACGAATGAAGCCAAATCTTTTAAAATGGTTGTTATTTATAGTTCTTGCTTTGATTTGGGGCTCATCGTTTTTGTTGATGAAAAGAAGTCTGCATTATTTTAGCTTTTATGAGATAGGTGCCTTACGTATTATAATCGCTGGATTGGTTTTGCTTCCCTTTGCTTTTAGAAAGCTGAAGAAAATAAAGAAAAAAGAACTTTTCTTTTTATTATTGGTCGGTTTTGTGGGAAACACTATGCCTGCATTTCTTTTTACTAAAGCACAAACCGGGATTGATAGCGCATTAGCAGGAATCCTTAATTCTTTAACACCTTTGTTTACTTTGATAGTAGGACTTTTGTTTTTTCAGCTTAAAACAAAGTGGATAAATGTGCTTGGTGTTTTTTTAGCATTAATTGGAAGTCTTGTCTTGCTTACCATTAATGGCGGACATAATTTTGATTATAATATCAGCTATGCAATTTATATTATTATCGCTGTGTGCTGTTATGCTTTTAATTTAAACATTGTAAAATATAAATTACAAAACATTGATGTTGTTAGTATTACGTCTATTGCCTTTGCTTTAATGCTAATTCCTTTAATCTTGTATTTATTCACATCAACAGACTTTATACATCAAATTCAAACAGAAGAAGAATCAAGATACGGCTTATTATATGTTGGAAGCTTAGCCGTTTTTTGTTCTGCGCTTGCATTGTTGCTTTTCAACTGGCTGATAAAAATATCAGGAGTAATGCTTTCTTCTTC
>CAZJZP010000167.1:0-5578 GCA_964550505.1 uncultured Prolixibacteraceae bacterium
GCGGTGAACTTTTCTTTGTTACTTTCTTTTGTTTGGCAGACAAAAGAAAGTAAATGTAAAAAAGAAGCAAAAGCCTAGACCCTGAGTTAAAAAAACATGTGGTTTTTGTTCAAAATGCAAAAAATCTGTATCTTTGGCTAAGAAAAACAACATAATGTTGTTTGTAAACTTTAAAAAATGAAAAAATATTTTTTAATTCAACTAGTTGTTTTTATTATTCTTATTAATAATTTTCGAGTACAAGGACAAGATAGTACAAATGTTTTCACTGCTATTGAACTAATTAACACAAAAATACTTTATCTAGGCGTTGATAATCCTATAAAAATAATATGTTCTAGATACGAACAATCGGATATTCAAGTGTCAATTGATAACGGTTCAATTACCGAAACCGAAACAAAAGGTAAATATATCATTATTCCAAAAGAAGAAGGAATTGCAACTCTTACGATTAAACATAAAGAAAAGGAAATTCATAAATCAATCTTTTATGTAAAAAAGATTTCAAAACTTATTTTAGTTATACAATCAAAAAAAACATTTAAAAATTATTATAATAAGGAAGAAATATCTGTCGCTGAATTGTTAAGTTCAGGAGGATTATCAATCGCATATAGTAGCTGTTTTCATGATTTAAATTTTGAAATTGTTGGTTTTAGAATGAGCATAATACATTGTGAATCTGACACATCTACCTTTTCAGACAGCAGTCAATTCACTGAAGAACAAATAGAATTAATTTCTAACTGTACGAAAGAAACTTATGTGATTTTTGAAGACATTATTATTCTTAATAAAATAGATGGAACAAGACGTAAATTTCCACCATTACAGTATAAAATATTACCTTAAGCTCCCCCCCAATTCTACACAAAAAACTTATCTCAAATCGGCTGTTTTCTTTGTTTTGTGAGGTTTTGCGTGGGTTTTTTTAGACCTAACAGCTTTTGAAAAGCTGTTAGGTCTTTTGACAAACCAAAAGCGTGGTTGCAAAACAAAAAGCAATCAAAGAATACAGAACAAAAAAGCCCTACCCAAAGGCAAGGCTTTATAAAATAAAGAAATATTTTAGGGATTAAGCGTTTTGTAAAACACCTAATTCTTTTCCAACTTTAACAAAGGCATTTACACATTTGTCTAAATGCGCAGTTTCATGAGCAGCAGAAAGCTGAACACGGATACGTGCTTCACCTTTTGGTACTACCGGATAATAGAACCCAATAACATAAATGCCTTCATCTAATAATTTAGCAGCAAATTCCTGCGATAATTTTGCATCATAAAGCATTACAGCACAAATTGCAGATTTAGTTGGTTTAATATCAAAGCCTGCATCTTTCATCTTTGCTACAAAATAATCAGTATTGCTGTGTAATTTATCTTGTAAAGCTGAAGTTTCATCCATCATCTCAAACATTCTGATACCTGCATTGGCAACCATTGGAGGAATGGAGTTAGAGAATAAATAAGGACGTGAGCGCTGACGTAAGATTTCAATGATTTCTTTTTTACCAGTTGTAAAACCACCAATAGCTCCACCAAATGCTTTTCCTAAAGTACCAGTGATAATTTCTACTTTTCCACGGATATTAAATAGTTCTGTAACTCCACGACCTGTATCACCAACAACACCAGCAGAATGACATTCGTCCACCATTACCATTGCATCATATTTTTCAGCAAGAGCAACAATCTTATCCATAGGAGCTACGTTTCCGTCCATGGAGAAAACACCGTCAGTAACAACAATTCTAAAACGTTGATCTTGTGCTTTTTTCAATTGTTCTTCCAAATCTGCCATGTCTGCATTTTTGTAGCGATAACGTTGTGCTTTACAAAGTCTAACTCCATCAATAATGGAAGCATGATTTAAGGAATCAGAAATAATTGCATCTTCTTCTGATAAAAGTGGTTCAAAAACGCCACCGTTTGCATCAAAACAAGCTGCATAAAGAATGGTATCTTCCGTTCCAAAAAAGTCTGCAATTTTTTTCTCTAAGGCTTTGTGTAAATCCTGTGTTCCACAAATAAAACGTACTGATGACATTCCGTAACCATGACTGTCTAATGCTTCTTTCGCTGCTTTTACTAATTCAGGATGATTAGAAAGTCCTAAGTAGTTATTGGCGCAAAAATTTAACACGTCTTCACCTGTACTAACTTTAATGTCAGCATCTTGAGGAGTAGTTATAATTCTTTCGTTTTTGTATAAGCCGGCTTCTTTGATGCCTGCTATTTCTTTTTGTAAATGATCTTGAACTCTTGTGTACATGCTAGTTATTTTTTAATTAATTGGTTAATATTATTTTGGCACCAAAGATATAAAATATCGCGTAATTCCTTAATTTTTTTATGCAAAATTTGTTTTTTTTTATAGTTTTGTTCTTTCATTTGAAAAGCAATATTTCTTTTGAAATAAAAATAAAAATCACCGAAAATTATTATGTTAAACTAAAAATAAAAAAGATGAAAAAGATTTTAATTGTTGGAGCAGTAGGACAAATAGGTTCAGAGCTGACCATGGCACTCAGAGGCATTTACGGAAACGATAATGTAATTGCATCTACGAGAAAAACAGAACCTTCAGAAACGGTAAAAAACTCCGGTCCTTTTGAATATTTTGATGTTACAAACAAAGCTGATTTAGATGCTGTTTGTAAAAAATACAATGTTGATGCTATTGTAAATATGGCTGCTATCCTATCAGCTGTTGGAGAAAAAAATCCAATGTTGGCATGGGATGTAAACATGAACGGACTAATCAATGTGTTGGAAGTTGCAAGAGAAATGGAAATGAAGCAAGTACTTATTCCAAGTTCGATTGCCGTTTTTGGACCCGGAACGCCCTTAGATT
Organism: uncultured Prolixibacteraceae bacterium; assembly: GCA_964550505.1. Classification (GTDB taxonomy): domain Bacteria; phylum Bacteroidota; class Bacteroidia; order Bacteroidales; family CAZJZP01; genus CAZJZP01. Next base: position 2,858 of record CAZJZP010000167.1, read on the forward strand.
GTGCTCCACAAGAAACTGTCTTAAAACCAACAACCATGTATGGTGTAACTAAAGTTGCAGGCGAATTGCTTGCTGACTATTACGTAAAAAGATTTGGCTTAGATGTTCGTGGACTTCGTTATCCTGGAATTATCAGTAATGAAACCCTTCCCGGTGGAGGAACTACAGATTATGCCGTTGCTATTTATTATGATGCTATCAAACACGGAAAATATACTTGTTTTGTGAAGGAAGACACCAAACTGCCTATGATGTATATGCCTGATTGCCTAAAAGCTACTATTGATTTGATGCAAGCAGATTTCGCTAAACTAAAGCATCATTCTGACTTTAATGTTGGAGCAATGAGCTTTACTGTTGCTGAAATGGCAGATTCTATCAGAAAATATATTCCTAATTTTGAAATAGAATATAAGCCTGATTATCGTCAGGAAATTGCTGATTCATGGCCAGATGCAGTTGATGACACTGCCGCAAGAGAAGAATGGGGATGGAAGCCTGATTACGACCTTGACGCAATGACAAAAGACATGTTGGAAACATTAGAAAAGAAACTCAAATAAATTCTTTCCAACAAGAATATACAGAAAACGCTAAGACAATCTTAGCGTTTTTTTTTGCTCTAATTCAATTTTCGATGCCTTTGCAGCAAATGAAATTTTGAAGTTTAAAAACTTTCCTCTATTTTTGTTGCTGAAAGCGAAAGAAATCGCCATAAAACAAATCAAACAAGCCCATTTCTTATATGAGAAAGCGTCAAATATTTCAGAAAAAAACCGTTGAAAGCATTTTGCATCAGCTAAAGCATGCTGACAAATCAACAAAGATGAAACGAAATCTAAGCTTGCGCGATTTAACGGTTTTGGGAATCGCTGCGATTGTTGGGGCAGGAATTTTCAGCACGATAGGAAATGCAGCTTCAGAAGGCGGACCGGCAGTTTCTTTGCTTTTTATTTTTACTGCTATTGCCTGTAGTTTTTCGGCTATGGCTTACGCACAATTTGCATCAACAGTTCCTATCAGCGGCAGTGCTTACACTTATGCTTACGTGAGTTTTGGAGAAATTATCGCATGGATTATCGGCTGGGTGCTGATTATGGAATATGCCGTGGGAAATATTGCTGTTGCCATTTCGTGGTCTGATTATTTTACAGGCTTGTTAGCAGGATTAAACGTTCATATTCCCAGTTTTTTAAGTGTCGATTACCTAAGCGCATCCCGAGGCTATGAAGCAAGCTTAGAACAACTCGCTGCAGGAAATTCATTCGAATCCTTGAGCAGCGGGATGCAAGAAGCTTTTACCGCCTGGACAACAGCACCAAAACTAGGAACTTTGCGTATTATTGGCGATCTTCCCGCTTTTACTATTGTTATTTTAATAAGTTGGTTGGTTTTTGTTGGTATTAAACAATCGAAAATAGCAGGGAATATTTTAGTTGTTGTAAAAATTGCCATTCTCCTAATCGTTATTGGCGTAGGTGCTTTTTATGTTGAACCAGAAAACTGGAGTCCTTTTGCTCCGCACGGAATAAACGGCGTGATGAAAGGTGTTGCAGGAGTCTTTTTTGCTTTTATTGGTTTCGATGCTATTTCAACAACTGCGGAGGAATGCAAAAACCCACAACGGGATTTACCTCGTGCAATGATGCTTGCTTTAGGTATTTGTGCTGTTTTATATATTGCTATCAGCATGGTGTTAACAGGAATGGTGCATTATTCCGATTTAGCTGTTGGCGATCCATTAGCTTTTGCTTTTGCTAAATACAATTTATCTGGACTTTCCGGCTTTATTGCATTGGGAGCTGTTATCGCTATGGCAGGAGTTTTACTGGTTTTTCAGGTTGGTCAACCCCGAATATGGATGACAATGAGCAGGGACGGTTTGCTGCCAAAACGTTTCGGAAAACTCCATCCCCGATTTAAAACGCCTGCTTTTGCAACCTTTATCACAGCTTGTATTGTTTGTATTCCCAGCCTTTTTATGAATCTTACTGAAGTTACCGATTTAACTACTATCGGAACTATTTTTGCTTTTATGCTAGTGTCTGCAGGAGTGATTGTTTTAGATAAAAACCCTAAAAAACGCGAGCCCGATTTCAAAGGCTTTAAAATTCCTTATTTCAATAGTCGTGTTTTTATTCCCATTCTTTTATTGATAATTCTTATTATTTTTGTTTTCTTCAGTCCTGAAAGCATTCCTAATTATTTTCAGAAGAGTTTTTCCTCTTCTGAAATGTTTATCGCGGAAATTCCATTTATGCTGTTTATAATAGCAATGCTGGTTCTTAGTTTTTATGCCATTAAAAAGGAGTTTTCTCTTATTCCCGTCTTAGGGCTTTTTACTAATGGTTATTTGATTTGTCAATTAGATATTTCCACTTGGTTTCGTTTTATTATATGGCTGGCTATCGGTTTTCTTGTTTACTTTTTATATGGATACCATAATAGTAAAATGAGAAAAAATAAGTTAGAAGAGGAGGACGAATAAGTTTTGTTTAAAAAGTGTTTTACGCTAAAACACAAAGTCAGTTTACTCTTGATGAAAAGAAAACGCCTCCCCTATCTATAAACATTACCTTGCGATATTTGTAGTAAAAAGTAAATAAAAAAACCGTAAATGCAGCTGGTTTAATGTTTAAAATAATTATTTAAACATCTTTTTTATAGGGACATGTTTGCTTTTTATAGCAATAAAACATAAGTTTGTGTGTGTTTTTGCCA
>CAZJZP010000168.1:0-5566 GCA_964550505.1 uncultured Prolixibacteraceae bacterium
TGATTTTTACCCTTTACTGAATATTGGTTACAGATACTATAATCCTAAAAAGCATTTTAGTCTTCGCAGTGGAATAGGAACGGAATATTTGTATCTAGGTCTTGGTTTTAGTTTTTAATATGAAAGCAATAAAAATACATATCAGCCTTTTCCTCCTTTTGTGTTTTAGTTTTGTTAATGCGCAAGAAGAACATCAATTTAAAATAGGATTGAACATCAAAGGCTTTTACCCTGGAATTGAAGTTTCTATTGAACATCCCATTAGCCAAAAAACACAATTGGAAAGTGTTTGGGGAATTAATGATTTTCGATATAAAAACATACAATACAGTAATACAGAATTGCTTTTTCGTTTTCATTATTTTGCAAAAGAAGAGAAAAAAGCTTGGAATTATGGTCCATATCTTAAAATCAAACATGCTTCTTTTAATAAATATGCAGATACATCAGGATTTCATGATGCAAGTATTTTAACCAATGTTGTTTACTACGCTGGAACGGGAGGATTTCTTGCATATCGTATGTTTTTGGGAAAGAAAAAGCATCTTGTTGTTGAACCATTCGTTGGACTGGGAATAAATATCGCCCTTGTATCAGACGAAATCAATGTCTTGCAAATAGATTTTGAGAAATTATATCAGGATGTAGAACCCGACATACATTTAGGTTTGGGAATTGCTTGGATGTTTTAAAATTATTTTCAAAACAACTGTTTTTGTATTATGCAAATCATTAGTATATTTGCATGTATAATTTAAATATCTCAAACTATGCGAAAAATTATTCTCCTTGTATTTAGCGTATTAATTTCTATTTCTATTTACAGTCAACAAGAAATAAAAACACCCTATCCTTATGATGATATTAAATTGCGTGAACTTGTTGGAGCAGACAGCAATCTTTACGTGAAATATTTGGTCTATGAGGAAGATTTTAAGCATTTTATTAATCAACCCTTAAGCAGAACAGACACATTGATTAACGGAAAACGAATTATCCCCGTTGTTTTTCATGTGATTCATTTGGGAGGACCTGAAAATATTTCCAATGCACAAATCCATGATGCCATTCAATTGATAAATTTAGATTATAGCTTGTCAAATAGCGATACAGCAAACACTTTTCCTTTATTCAAATCCCGTGCAGCGGATTGCCAAATGGAATTTAGGTTGGCAAAGGTTGATCCTAACGGAAATTGTACTGATGGTATCAACCGTGTGTATGATCCAGAAACCAATTTTGCGTATTTTTCTACTATGGCAAAATATGCCTGGCCTCCAAGCAAATACATGAATGTTTTTTGTGTGAGTTTTATTTATCCCGAAGGAATGTCTTTACCCGACGGTGCTTTAATCGGTGGGATGTCGCCATTTCCTCCGAGCAACCCTTTAACACAAGCCTTAACTGGCGGAGACACTTTGGTTGACGGAATCCTAATCCGCCACGACGGAATTGGAAGCATAGGAACAGCAACAAACTTTGGTGGAATGCCAATAAATGCACTAAACAGAACCTTTACCCATGAAAGCGGTCATTATTTCAATCTGTACCATCCTTTCCAAAATTTGATGTTTGGAATGCTCCCTGCCTCAAGCGGTTGCCCATCAATGATGGCGCCTAATGGCGATGAAGTAGATGATACTCCTCCAGTAGATGTTGCCACTCAAAATACAAGTATTAATTGCTTCACGCCTGGCAGCAGAAATACTTGCAATCAAGATGTACCCGACGAACCAGATATGGTTGAAAATTACATGGATTATCAGTGGGGATATTGTACCAACATCTTTACTCAAGGACAATATCAACGTATGGAAGCTACACTAATGAGCGATAGACGGAAATTATGGTCGTATGAAAACCTTGTTTATACCGGAGTATTAGACACGAACACAACAGTTTGCGCACCAATTGCAGACTTTTACACAACAACAAATTATGTTTGTGCAGGAACAGATGTTGATTTTGGAGATTATAGCTTTAACGGAGCAGTACAAGATTGGCAATGGACTTTCCCCGGAGGAAATCCAGCTACTTCCACCCAACAACATCCAACGGTAAATTATGCCAATCCTGGCGTTTATGAAGTTAATCTTAAAGTGAGTAATGCCAGTGGTAGCGATAGCATAGTGAAAACAGATTACATCCACGTTCTTGATAACAGCATTGCTGAATTTACCCCTTTTAATGAAGATTTTGAAAGTCTTGTGTTTGCAAATTCTGATTGGAAAGTGGTAAGAAATGACAAAGACACTGCTTGGACTATTCATCAAAGTGTAGGAAACAACAGCAGTAAATCTCTCTACCTTGCAAACCACAGCAATAATCAGAGCGGAAGTTATGACGAATTTATTACGCCCGCTTTTGACATCACCACTATTTATCAGGGTTCTCCTCCACGATTGAAGTTTGATTTAGCCTATGCTGGAAAAGTCAATCCTGGGACCATTATTACTCCAGCAGATACAGCATACGACAAGTTAAACATCTATGTTTCTTTAGATTGTGGAAAAAGCTGGATACAGAAATATTCAAAATCAGGGGATAATCTTGCTACTGCGGCTGCCGAAGAAAATGAATTTACACCTGCTACATCTGATTGGAGAAGTGAAATCGTTATACTAAATTCATATACTAGCGCAACGCATTTGATGTTTAAATTCTCTTTTTACAGCAATGGAGGAAACAATATCTATATTGATAATTTTAATATTCATACGATTAGTTCCATCAATGATGATATTGAAAAAATCTATGCTTTAAATATCTTCCCAAATCCAACTAACAATCAATCTACGATTAGTTTTTCATTGGAAAATAGGGCTAAGATCAATGTGCAGGTCTATGATATTAGTGGTCGCTTGATAGAGCATATTTATCAGGGAGAAATGGCTGCGGGGGAAAAAGAATTGCAAACTGCTGCGTATTCTCCAGGCATCTATTTTATTAAGCTTCAAATTAATAACGAAATTATTCAAAAGAAAATGGTGGTGCAATAAAACTTGCGTTCTTAATACTTTAGGCTGTGAAGCATCTCTTGTCTTTGTAAATACTTTTGCAGGAGACTTTACGCTGCGCTTAGAGGGAAAAAAATAGAAATCCCAAGCTCCAAACTCCAAATACCAAACACTATAAAGCTATCTTTTGTGGTTTGGTATTTGGGATTTGGAATTTAAGCTTTGGCTTTTCTGCTTATTCTAAAAAGTCAATGAAATTATCGGGCGTAATACATTTGTAGCTTGCATTTTTATATGTTTCAGTAAACACCTTAGGGGCTGATGGAGTCTTTTTTGGATTCCATTTAAATTCATAAGCCCAAAGTTTGCCGTCTCGTTCTTCTATCATATCAATTTCTTGTTGGTCATAAGTTCTCCAAAAATAGTTATTTGAATACATTTTTTGATAGTGTTGTTTTTTTAACCTTTCAATAAAACAGAAATTTTCCCATAGCATACCCATATCCATTCTCGAAGAGGGATCATTAAAATTATTAATAATAGCATTTCTTATTCCATTGTCCCAAAAATAATATCTTGAAGATTTTATAACTTCTTTTCTTAAATTTGAGGAATATCCCCGAATTTTTTTAATAACAAATGTTTTTTCCAAAAGCTCAAGATATCTGCTAACGGTTTGTTTTGCAATTCCAAGTTTTAAAGATAATTCATTTAAAGAAACTTCATTGCCAATTTGAAAAGCAATTAGTTTTAATAAATCGAATAATTTATCGGGGTTTTTAATATTTTCTAATTCCAAAATATCTTTAAAAAGATAAGAGTTTTGTAATGTTCTTAAATAATCAATTTTATCTTCAATGGTTTCAGTTAAAATAAGCTCTGGATAAGTACCATAAATTAAATAATTATTCAAATGCTGAATAACACTCATGCCTCCATAATTATCAATTAATTCCATAATAGCAATTGGATGCAAATTATAGGTTTTGTTTCTTCCCGTGAGAGGTTCGCCTGTTTGATTTGAAAGCTGAAATGATGATGACCCACTTGCAATAAGAATTAATTCAGGATTTGAATCAATTAGTATTTTAAGCCCCCAACCAATATTGGGAATTCTTTGAGCTTCGTCAATAAAAACAATACTGTATTTTTTAAATGCGGAATCAATAAGTGTTTTATTTTCAGAAGATAAGACCTTTCTTAATTGAATATCATCACCATTTCCAATAAAATAATTCTTATATTTTGATGTAATGTATTTTTCGATAACAGATGTTTTACCTACCCTTCTAGCACCATACAAGATAAACACCTTGCCCTTTTTTATCATGTTATCTAATTGACTTTCAATACTTCTTTTTATCCAATGCATAATTGTTTTCTTTTAGCAAAGATATAAAAAAAACTAACAACTTTCCTAATTGATGTAAAAAAACAACCATTAGTTGCCCATTTAAGCCTAATTAGGCAGGTTCAGCTTCCTATTTTAGCTAAATTAGGCAAGTGTAGTGATGTTTCCTCCATTTATTCTTTTATCATTATGTACAAAGTCGGAATACCCTGTTGTATGAAGTTTTTTCAAAAAATTATTTTATTTCAAAGGAGTTCATGAGCTCGCTTCGCTCGGTTCGTTAATTTCTATTGCAGAATTGCATAGAAACTCAGCTGCAGAATTGCATAGAAACTGAGGGGAAAAGCACGGACTACAAGTCAGCGCGAGCGGAGAAATTGACCTTAACGATTCGTTTGTGTTTGTAAAAGCAATAATTTTTCTTAGTTAAAAACTAAGATTTATTTGGTTCGAAGTTGCAAACTTCGAACAACGGGGGCAAGGGACACAATATTGGAAGTTAAAAGTATAACTAATATTAAAAGTATTAATTTCATATAATCTGTTATTCTTGAATTATTAAAAACTATAAAAGTGTTTGGTAGCATGTCTTTGGTCTTTTTTCTTTCTTCATCTGAGAGATAATTTTCATTTAACCAAAGTTCTATTAAATGATTTAACTTATATGTATTCTCTGGCATTTCACTTACATAACAATACCTAAGGTCTATAATTTCAAGACTATCAATTTGATATAGTGTTTCAAAGATTTGGTATAAATCTAAATTCTCTATTCCCATCAAATCAATATATTTAAGATTCTTAAGTTGAGAAAATTCTTTGGGGAATTGAGTAATTGGATTGTGTCCAAGACATATATATTTTAATGTTTTTAATTCTCCAATTCATGTAGGAATTTCATGAATATTATTAAAAGATAAATTGAGCGTAGTTAAGTTTTTAAAGAGTAACAATTCTTTTGGTACCGTATCTAGATTTTTCTTTTCAAGAATTAAAATAAATACACTATCTGGTTGTTTGACAGCTTCTTCTATAGATCTGTATATGTGCCTCTTTTTTGTTCCTTTGCTATTTGAAATACCGTTTTGTGAATTTGTATAAATGAACAAAAAAAACAATGTTAATGTTATAAAGTATTTCATTTTTTAATATTTACAAACAACAATATGTTGTTTTTCTTAGCCAAAGATACAGATTTTTTGCTTTTCTGCAAAAAAACTGCGATTTGAAAAAATCAAGGGAAGGATTTAAGCAGGTC
>CAZJZP010000169.1:0-2361 GCA_964550505.1 uncultured Prolixibacteraceae bacterium
CGATAAATAAAGATAAATTCCCTTATTATGGGAAAATTACCCTGATTCGATAATAATTTTCATTTTCTTTGGCTTTCTTAATATTATTTTTTTTACTTTTATCGAGTTAAAAAAAAATCATTTAATTGTTTAACTAAATTCACACTCATGAAAAAATCATTTTTTGTGCTTATTGTTCTAGCCCTAGTATTAGCCTCTTGTGGAAAATACGATGAAGGTCCTGCTATTAGTTTTCGTTCTAAAACAGCTAGGCTGAGCAACACTTGGGAACCAGTAAAAGTATTATTCAACAATGTTGATGCTACTGAACCTAACACGACTAATTACAAATTTTTCTTCGATGAAGAAGGCGGTTTTCAATATATTAAAGAAACCGTAACCTATGATGGTAGCTGGAAATTTAGCAGTAAGAAAGAAGATATTTATTTAGAATGGGAAAAACCATACCTTACTATAACCGTAACAGAGTTAGACACTTTCTCCATTTTAATGTTGAAAAATTCGGAATTGTGGCTTAAAAATGATTCTTGCGAATTGCATTTTGAAGGAATGGAATAATTAATTTAATGTCCAACAAAAAAGTCATGCTTTTGGGCATGACTTTTTTGTTTTTTTAAGCTTGAATATTGCTCGTTATGACAAACGAAATAAAAAAAATATTAATTATTCGTTTTAGTTCCATTGGAGATATTGTTCTTTGTTCTCCTGTTATTCGTTGCACAAAAAAAGCATATCCGCAAGCAGAAATACATTTTATCACTAAAAAAGAATACGCCTCTTTAGTGGAAAAAAATCCATCTATTTCAAAAACATACCTTATTGATGAGAAAGATGTAAAGCCACATATTCCTTCTTTACAAAAAGAAAACTACGATCTTATTATTGATTTACACAAAAATCTCCGTAGTCTTCGCTTAAAATCCCAGTTAAGAGGAAAAAAACTAGCATTCAACAAGCTTAATTTTAGAAAACTACTTTATTGCCGATTCAAAATCAACATACTTCCCAAAAAGCATTTGGTTGACAGATACTTTGATGCCTTAAAAAAACAGCAGATATTCAATGATAATCAGGGTTTAGACTTCTTTCTTCCTGAGGGAATTTCGGTAAAACTGCCCGCTGAAAACTACATCGCAATTGTTATTGGTGCAAAATTCGCTACAAAACAAATGCCGGCAGAATTAATTACAGAAATAATCTCCAAAACTACTAAAGATTGCATACTTCTGGGAGGAAAGACAGATATTTCGTTAGCTGATGAAATTATGGAATTGGCAAAGACAAAACGACTCCATAATTTATGTGGCAAACTAGATCTTTTTGCATCAGCATATATATTAAAAAAAGCAGCAGTAGTATTGACTAACGACACTGGCTTAATGCATATTGCAGCGGCTTTTTCTAAGAAAATTGTTTCTGTTTGGGGAAACACTGTTGCTGATTTCGGGATGTATCCTTACATGCCTAACAAAGAAGAAGGAAAAGATTATTTTATTGTGGAAATTAAAACCTTAAGCTGTCGCCCTTGCAGTAAAATTGGTTATAAAAAATGTCCTAAAAAGCATTTCCACTGTATGAAACAACAAAACACGTCTGAGATTGCTGCTTTACTAAATGATTAAACAAAAAATGGATTGCTTTGCTTTTCTTTTTTTACCGTTGTTTCCTCGCCATGACCAGGGAAAATACGTACCTCATCCTCCAATGTAAAAATCTTTTCCTCTATCATTTGTAATAATAAGGCATGATTTCCCGTGGGTAAATCCGTACGACCGATACTTCCAGAAAAAATAAGATCTCCAACAAAAACTAATTTGTCTTTTTCGGAATACAAAGCTAAACTTCCATTCGCATGACCTGGAACAGACAATATTTTAAAACTACTTTGACCGAATTCAAGCGTATCTCCTTCATCAAAAAATTCATCAGGAAAAAGCGTTTCTTCCATTTGAAATCCAAAGGCAAGCGCCATCTCAAAGGAAGATTTATAAAAATCAATGCTTTCTGGATGAGCAATAAGAGGAATCTCATAGTTTTTTTTACAAAAAGCATTTCCAATAATATGATCAATATGTGCGTGGGTATTGACAATATATTTAGGTTCTAAAACATTATTTTCAATGAAATCTTCCAGTTCTTTTTCTTCAGCTTTGCTGTAACAACCCGGGTCAATAATAATAGCTTGCTTTGTTTCATCAGATACAATATATGTGTTGACCTGAAAATCATTACACCTAATTTTTTTTATTTCTAACATACCAAATAGTTTTTTTTGCTGTTTTATATTTGTATTTTTATTAAAGAAGCTACAATTATAACAATATTTATTATCTTAGCATTATATTTACTTAGAAATTTGAG
>CAZJZP010000169.1:2461-5540 GCA_964550505.1 uncultured Prolixibacteraceae bacterium
AGATTGCTGCAATGGAAAAGAAGCTGGATTATTACATCAGCGGAAAAGTGCAATTTATTGTTTTTAATACGCTTAAAGATTTGAAATCAAGTAATATCGGCCTAATTACAAACGAAAATTTCAATGTCGGGGGAATTACTCATATCAGTGGAAATAAAATCATTTTGTATTTTGACGGAAGCCATAAAAACCTGGAATTACAAATCAGATACGGTATTGCTCAAATATTAATAAATCAAATGTTGTATGGAGAACAAATTACTGCTAATGTTAAAAACGCAGCGCTAATTAATCTCCCAGAATGGTTCGTTCCGGGACTTGTATCCTATTTAGCAGATGATTGGAATACGACTATTGACAATCAAATAAAAGACGGAATTTTATCGGGAAGATATGAAAAAATCAGCTTGCTAAATCCAGAAGAAGCCATTGTTGTTGGACACTCCATCTGGCGGTTTATTGATAAAACATACGGCAAAGAAGCAATTCCCAACATTATTTATATGACAAAAATTAGCAGAGGATACAGCAATGGTTTTCTTTTTGTACTTGGTGCATCCTATGATAATTTGATTGACGCTTGGCTATATTATTATAAAAACAGCTATCTTGAAGAAGAAACTCTTTTTCAATCATTTGATACAGAAGAAGCTATTAGCGGAAAAACAAAATTGAAAAACAATCGTATTTGTTCGCAAATATCATTATCGCCACGAAATAATTATATTGCTTATGTTACCGATGAATTTAACAAAAAGAAAGTATGGCTGTATGACTTAAACAAACAAAAAGCAAAGAAAATTTTCAGAAGAGGACATAAACTTGATGACAAGCAGGACTTTTCTTATCCTTTATTGGCATGGCATCCCAATGGAAAAATCCTTAGCCTGATAAACGAGGAAAAAGGTGGAATTTGGCTTAGACACTATGATGTTGCTGAGAAAAAAATGAACAAACAAGAGCTTTTTAATTTTGAAAAGATATTGGATTTTAGTTATTCTCCTGATGGAACTAAATTGCTTTTTTCTGCTGTTCAACAAGGACAAAGCGATATCTTTATTTATTTTATTGCTTCCAAAACCTACGAGCAAATTACAAAAGATATTTTCGATGACTGCTATCCTCGTTTTATAAATAAAGACAAAATTGTTTTCAGCTCAAACCGAATTTCAGATACCATTGTTTTTGACATTACTACACATAAAAAGGACTATTCTTCACTAAGCAAAAAAATGGACTATTACGATTTGTTCGTATATAATTATAAAAGCAAATCTCCTTTTTTACAAAAAGTGAAAAATACAACAAAGTCCGATGATATTCAAGCAATGCCTTATGATGAAAAACATATTGCTTATCTGAGTGATGAAAATGGAATTTTCAATATAAATCTTGCTTATTTCGACAGTGCTGTTAGTTATGTTGACACTATTACACATTATCGATATTTTGCAAACACTATTCCTCTCACTAATTATTCCCGTAACATCATAGAATTTGATGTTAACAAAAAACAGGAATCATTGATAATGCTAACATACCAAGACGGAGAATATAAAATCATTAAACAAGAGCGGCCTCCAAGCTCTTCTTTACAGAAAATTGAAAGAGATAAAACCAAGTATGCACAATTATTAGAAACAGGAGATAGCATTATTGAAGAAAGCCCTGCAAAAAAAGAGAAAGAAAAGACGAATTTTATTAAGCAAAAAACAATCATACTGGGAGATAGTCCTGATAAAAACAAAGAATATATTGATATTAATGATTATGCTTTTGCAGACGAAGAGAAAGAAGAACTTGATGCAGCAGAAACAGCATTAGAAGAAAAGGACAGCGTCGGTTTTGTATTACCAAAACAACGAAATTATGATGTGCAATATTTTATCAATGAGGTTGTTAACCAGATAGATTTCAATTATTTAAACTATTCCTATCAGCCTTTTACAGGAGGACAAACACCTATTTATCAAAATCCGGGCTTTAATGTCATGTTTAAAATTGGAATATGCGATTTAATGGAGGATTATCGCATTGTGGGTGGAGCAAATCTATCGGTTAATTTAAGAAATAATGAGTATTTTCTTAGTTACAGCATGCTAAAAGGACGTTGGGATAAAGAGCTCGTTTTTCATCGAAATGTGATTGAAAATGTACAGGATAATAGTTACAGCAAGCATCAAGTCCACGAAGCTTTTTATCGCATCAGTTATCCTTTCAATCCAGTACTTTCTTTAAGAGGAACAGCCATTTTACGCAGTGATTACGCAAGTTTTATGGCAATAAACATCGAACAACTGCAAAAAGAAGATGAAATAACAAACTGGGGAGGATTAAAAACAGAATTGGTATTTGATAACACCCGCGAAAGAGGCTTAAATATCTATTTCGGAACAAGATTTAAGGTTTTTGCAGAATACTATCATAAAATCGAGCAATCAAATGAGAATCTATTTGTCAGTGGTTTTGATTTCAGGCATTATCAAAAAATTCACAAGAACTTTATTTGGGCTAACAGACTTGCTGGAAGTAATAGCTTTGGCAAAAATGAATTAATCTATTATTTGGGAGGGGTGGACAATTGGCTTTTCCCAAAATTCAACACTAGAAACAACGTTGATTACAGCAAAAACTATGTTTATCAAAGTTTGATATGCAATATGCGTGGGTTTGAACAAAACGTAAGGCATGGCAACAGCTTTGTTTTATTAAACAGCGAATTGCGGCTTCCTGTATTCAAATATTTTTCCCAAAAACCGGTAAAATCATCCTTTTTAGATAATTTTCAAATTATTGCTTTCGGCGATTTCGGCTCTGCTTTTGATGGTTTAAATCCTTTCAGTGAAGAAAATTCAACCTTTGAAGAATATATTTACAATTATCCTATCACTGTTAAGGTAATACAACAAAAAAGTTCTTTTGTCGGTGGCTACGGCTTTGGCTTAAGAACAAAAATAATGGGTTATTTTTTACGTGCCGACTGGGCCTGGGGTGTGGAGGATAATGAAATAATGCCTGCTATTTTCTATCTCTCATTAAATATGGACTTTTAAGATGCAAACAGAAGACAAAATAAAAG
>CAZJZP010000170.1:0-5518 GCA_964550505.1 uncultured Prolixibacteraceae bacterium
ATATTTCCTTTTTACCCGCAGCAATCTATCAGTTGATACTTACTTCAGATAAAAAACTTTTTTCAGCTAGCTTAATCAAAGAATAGTAAAATTCTTCGCGCCTTCGCGGTGGAAAAATTAAAAATTGATTAGAAAAATCAGAAAAAAATGAAAATATCCTTAGCTTTAATCCTTTTATTATTCTCTTTTACACAACTGAAGGCTCAATATCCTCCGGCAGCCGGATTACCCGGTAGTACAGCGATGCACAAAGATTCCTCCGCCTTCAAAAATTGGGCAGATTCTTGCCTTATCCAACGAGGATATATTAATATCGCTGACACTAGTTTTTCCTATGGCGGAAGCAATTACGCTTCCTACGGAAATGCCAGCGATGCTCTGGGAATAGCAGATAATGCCGTTGTTAGTCTAGGAGATGGCGGTCAAGCAATATTCTATCTTTCTTCCCCAATTTATAACGGTCCTTCTTGGGATTTTGCTGTTTTCGAAAATGCAATGAACGATAATTTCCTTGAACTAGCCTTTGTGGAAGTTAGCTCCAATGGAATTGATTTCCATCGCTTTCCATCGCATTCTTTAACTCAGGTCAGCGTGCAAGTTGCAGGATTTGGGAGTTTGGAACCAACTAAAATCAATGGTTTTGCAGGAAAATACCGCGCTCTATACGGAACTCCCTTCGATTTGTCGCAACTAGACAGCATTAGCAGTTTGGATATTATGCATATTGTTGCTATTAGGATTGTGGATGTTGTTGGCTCAATCGATACTCTGCAATCATACGATTCCTACGGAAATATTGTCAACGATCCCTGGCCAACTCCTTTTAATAGCTCCGGCTTTGATTTGGACGCTTTGGGAATCATTCATGATTATGCTACTAATATTGCATCACAAGAAGAAGATGTTTTTCTGCAAGTTTTCCCAAATCCTTGTGTTGATAAAATCTCATTTAGCTCAAATACAACTTGGACTAAGTTGCGGATTTATAATCTTCAAGCTTCTCTTATTCAGGAAAACAGCATCAGAGAGCAAAAAACAATAGATGTTTCTAACTTAAGCAAAGGAATTTATTTTCTCGAATTCAGTAATACAGAGAAACGAACAACAAGAAAAATCATAAAACACTAATTTTGAGACGACTCATTAGCATATCTCTTTGTCTTTTTTGTATTGCTGTAATGCAAGCACAAGAAGATACTGTTTTGCTTAAAGGCTTAGAAATTATTGGTCAACGAAATAGCATTGATGAAAGAGGAATTATTCGCTTAGATTCAGCAGAATTGGAAGAGATGAAAAGCAAGGAAATTGCACGTATTTTACCTTTATTCGCCAATATTCATTTGAAATCATACGGACAAGGGAATCTCGCTACTTCTTCTTTTCGTGGAACATCCGCTTCGCATACGCAAGTGGTTTGGAATGGTTTGCGCATCAATTCTCCAATGTTGGGTCAAACAAATTTTGAAGATTTACCCATGGAATTTTTTGACGAGATTTCCATTTCTCCAGGAAACACATCTTCCTTGCCTTTTAGCGGAGGCTTGGGCGGAAGTATCGAAATGAACAATAGAGCAGTTTTTAAAAAAGCATCTCAAATAGATGTAAAACAGAGTTTTGGAAGCTTTTCCACTATCAAAACTTTTGGGAATTTGCAATGGTCTAATGCCAGATGGTATCTGCGTATGCGCGTTTATAACAAACAATCTGAGAATGATTTCCCCTTTAAAAATAACACTTACGCCAAGCCTTATCCTGTGGAAAGGAGAGCAGATGCCGATTATAAATTCCTAGCTTTGATGCAGGAAATTGCTTATTCTTTGTCCGAAAAAAATAGCTTACACGCCTTTTTTTGGTATCAGCAAAATGACAGAAGTATTCCTCCGCCAATTAGTATAGCCTCTTTGCCAGACAATGAAAATCAGCACAAGCAAAGCTTTCGTTCCCTTCTTCGCTGGAAACATTTGTCTAAAAAATATAAACTATCGCTCAATTCCGGTTTTACACACGATAAAATGCGTTATTCCAATAAAATTTCATCGATAGATGCACTGCACCGCTTTTATACTTTCTCAGAAAACATGGATTTTCGCTATTATCTGAATACGAAAAACCGCATCAACATTTCTGCTAATTACACCATAGACAAGGTTTTATCAGAAAATTATAGCCAAGATATTTCCCGTGAGGAATGGCATGCACAAATTTCCTCCATCCACGAATTTGGAAAAATTGCTGTTAAGATGAAAATCAAGCAGTTGTCTGCAAATTGGGAAAAAATCCATTGGATTCCGGATATTTCTTTTGTTTGGGAGATAAAAGAAGATAAAGTTTTCCTTGATGCAGGAATAGGAAAAAACTACCACTTGCCGGGACTCAATGATATGTATTGGTATCCGGGAGGAAATCCAGATTTAAAACCCGAACGTGGCGATATTCTTGATATTTCTTTGCAGTTTAAAAAGAAAATTTCCTCCCATAGTTGTATCGACTGGAAAATTACCTCTTTTTATTCCCACATTAAGGATTGGATTCTGTGGCAGCCGGATAGCGTTTATGCATATTGGAAAGCTTTTAATGTGAAAGAAGTTGTTTCTCGCGGACTGGAAAGCTCGCTGGATTATCAGCTTTCTTTAGAAAAACATAGGTGGAAATGCAGGATACAATATGCTTTTACGGATAGTAGAAATATTGCTTTTTCTGCTGAAGAAGCTGACAACTACAAGCAACTGATTTACGTGCCCAAACACAAACTTAGTGGAAGTCTTAACTACGCTTACAAAGATTTTAATCTGTCCTTTTTAAGTAGTTTTATCGGCAAGCGTTTTACCACTACCGATAATTTCAGGTACATGCCTTGGTATTGGATTTGCGATCTTTCCCTTAGCAAAGATATTCCATTAAGAGGAAAAAAAATCCAATGCAGTTTGCTGTTTGATAATATTTTTAATATTGATTATCAGTCTGTTGCCTGGCAACCAATGCCGGGTCGTTATATAGAAATCTCCTTACAATACCGTTTTGCCTTATGATAAAAAAACCAATACTGATATGGCTCTTTTTTGTGTTGTTTCTTACTGCTTGTCAAAAAGACTTCGGAGAAGTGAACACAGAGCAATCTGACTATGCTTATGGCAAAGGTGTTTTCATTGTCAACGAAGGAATCTATGGTCAAGGAAATGCTTCTATCAGCTTTTTTTCTTTTGAAACAAATACTATGCAGCAATCGCTTTTTTATACTGCTAACCAACGACCTTTGGGAGATGTAGCGACATCCATCTTTCGCAAAGGGGATTATTTGTGGATTGTATTAAATAATAGTGCCAAAATAGAGATTGTTCGTTTATCAGATTTTGTATCCGTAAAAAGCATTAGTTTGAATCATCTTCCGCTCTACATAACTGCAATTAACGAGAATTATGCCTATTTGAGTAACTTGAGTTATCCTGGTTTTCATCTTATTGATTTGAATGCTGCTGCTTATGTGCAAGATGTTTATACTGGAAAATCCACTCAACAAATTTTAGCGTATCAGGATTATTGTTTTTTTACTAATTGGTCTAATTACTATACCACTGCCAACAATAATACGGTACAACGAGTAGATACACAAACAAATCAACTGCAAGATTCCATTATTGTTGGAAAAGAGCCCAATTCCATGGTTTTGGATAAGAACAATAAAATTTGGGTTTTAAGCAGTGGCGGATATTTAGGCGAAGAATATCCTCGATTAGTTTGCTTTGACCCGCTGAGTTTACAAAAGGAGAAAGAGCTTATTTTTCCTTCCAAGTCTATGTCGCCCAATGCATTGTGTGTTAATCCGACAGGGGACAGCTTGTTTTTCTTGAACACTTCGGTTTATGCGATGTCTGTAAACGACAGCATTTTACCCACACAAGCCTTTATAGAAGCGGGAATAAGGAATTTCTATGCCATGGGTATTTCTCCCGACAATCGAATTTTCCTCAGCGATGCCTTAGATTACCAGCAAAAAGGCGATATTTATATTTACAGTCCTTCCGCCAATCTCCTCCACCAATCCAAAGCCGGCATTATTCCCTCTTTCTTTTATTTTGTGGAGTGAGACAAGTTATTGTTGACGTTGTTTATTTATTTCTTCTTGTAATTTGTCAATGGTGTTTTCCAATAACTCGTAAGAAAGCTTGATGTTTGTTTCTATGACTTCAGAATTATTTTTTAAAAGAATTACTCCAGTAGAATCAGATAAGTTTTCTTCATCTTCAACAGATAACTCAATGCTAAGGTCTTTTAATGCAAGCTTTTTTTTCCTATCTTTAAATAGTCTATAATCGCAGCAATACATAATTTCATCTTGAGAAATTTCTATTTGCTCAGTTCCGAAAGTATTCCATAAAAAAAGTCTGGATAAATAAATTCCGGTACCAAAACCAATAATAATTACAAATAGAAATCCGAAACCAATTTCAATTTTATAGTTTATGCTAAATGCTAATACTGCAATTGGAATAATAAATCCAGGTATTGCAAGAAGAACAAGGATGATTTTATAGAAAAGCGATTTTTCCCCAATTTTTATTAAGAATTTCGTTGTTTTATCAGTCTTTATTATATTGACAGTACTTTTTGCCATAAATAATATATTGTTTGTTTTGAAATTATTATAAACCAAGACGATAATATGTAATTAATTCATACGTTTCATCCATTTGTTGTTCGAAAAAGAAAAAGATGGCTTCCTTATTTCCATTACTATAACGAGATTTTAGATATAGAGTTGCGTATTTTTCAGATTCCGTAAGTCCAATATTTGAAAATCTTATTAATAATAAATCATTTGTATTTAAACTCTTTTTCCATATTCTATCAAACTTTTTGCAATTAAATTCAATGAAACGACAATGCGGTTTGATTTCTTTTTCACATTCAAGCAAGCTATCATTATTGAATTTTGTGAAAGTAGAAATATTAATGCCAAACGTGTTTAAATCTGCTACAATCATGCTGTTAATCTGAGTTAAAACGAAATAATCATTAAGAAGCTCATCAAATTTTTTTATATATATTAGATTTTTTATAATCACAATCTTACGAGATTTCGCAGACATCAAATCGTCTCTGATTATTGTTTTTATAGTTTTTTTATATAGATTACATTTGTTGTAATCAACATGATTTAAGCATTGACTTGATTTGCAAGAAAATAAAAGCACGCAAAAAAACAGGTAAAAAGCAATTTTCATTTTTCTCATCTTCAAATATACACTATTTTCCGTAAAAAGAAAAAATCAAACACTATTGTATTTAAAAATTAATTGTATCATCAACGGATTCGTAATAGTAAAATATTACACGAAGCGCACGAAGTTTTAGCACGAAGCCCACGAAGATTTAACACGAAGCCCACGAAGACTTTTAAATTATATTCTTCGTGTATCTCCGTGTCTTCTCTGTGGAACTTCGTGAAAGAGAAAAAGCAGGAAGTTGCAGTTTTGAGTAAGCTTAGCAAATAATTCAATAAAAAATCTCCAAAAAACAA
>CAZJZP010000171.1:0-5514 GCA_964550505.1 uncultured Prolixibacteraceae bacterium
GATGTTACGGTAAAATCTGCGGTAGGAACAGGATTAACTGTTACACAAACAGTATCTGTTGCTGCAAAACCCAAACTATCCCATATAGAAACAAACCAACAAGTATCATATTGACCTCCTGTTATTGCACTAGGACTGTTAGGTGAATAGATATTAAACATTGGTGGGTTCTGCACAAAAAAGACGGTATCTCCTGTTGCAGGGGTCATCCATGCAAAATTTGCTGCTGGTGTCGGGCAAGAAATATTTACTTCATCTATTCCCCATGCATCATATCCAGAGTTACTTGTCATTAATTGAGCCCAACGAAATTGAGTAGTAGTAGAATTAGCAGCCGAAGGAACAGGACATACATACTGATTCCAATGGTAAATAGTACTGCTTTGTTGAGATGTTGGTGAAGATTGTGGTTGCCAATATCCTCCTGAACCAGGAGTTACAGTTGAAAAAGGTGGTGTCAGACTCAAATTACCTACTGGTTCCAAATTTGGTGCAGGGAAGTCAGTCCATGCAGCAGAGGAAGAAGTTCTGTATTGAAGATGAACTCCTTCTGTACTAGCATCAGGGTCTTCACATGGGCCAGAGCCTGGTTCAATTCCATATCGCATCCAGAATTCGACCTTACAACCGCCTATGGATACATCGTAGGGATTTGTAATTAAACTTCTTTCTGTACTTGCAGTTGTACCAACCCAACAATAAAATCCAACTGGTCCTGCAGAAGGTCCAGGCAAAGGACAAGGATTAGTAAAGACAGGATTTGCTAATGTGGATGACCAACCAGCACCAATAGTACCATTGTTAAAATCATTACTCATCAAATACCCGCAGGTACCATCAGATAATAAAGTAATTTGATCTCCTGCACATAAGGTTGTTGGGAAAGCTGTTCCATCAATATCACATTGAGCCAGGGTTTTATTAGCATGAACTCCTATAAAAATTACTGCTAATAATGCTATAAAAATTTGTTTTAATGCTTTCATATTATTTTACTTTCAGATTAACAATTGAAAAATGCGTCATTATTGGTCCACGAGTGTCCATATTTAAAAAACGAACAAATAATTCTAATTGATAGGGAGAATTCATTAATTGCTCACATTTTCCTTCTATACTTTCCCCTGCTTTTAAAGGAATGCTATAGTAAAATTCATCCATACTTTCTTTGTTCATTTGGATTTTCTCAGACCATATTTCTAAATTAAAACTTACTGTAACATCATTGCTAGTGGTATTTACAAGCTTTATTAATAACATCTCTTGATGTAAGCCTTCCTGAACAATATGGCATTCTGCTGTTTTGGAATAAAACGAAATGCCTTTTTCACTACTGTGCAATAACCAGTCTGAACTTTGCGATTGTGCTGTAAAGCTTAATACTGCAACTACTATTAAAAGAATGAGTTTTTTCATGTTAGTATTTTTTTCTGGATTTTCAATTTTCAAAGATAAGACTTCTTTTAAACAAAAAGGTTTAAAATCCTATTTTTTTTTACCGTTAACTGATTACAACTTGTCATTAAGTCCTTTTTTTTATAATTTTTAAAAGACTTTATGGAATACTATACTTTTTTGCATCTTATAAGAAAGAACCTTAAAACTAAAAATTATGAAAACACTAAAAAACAAAATTATCAGTATTATTCTGGGACTCTTTCTTATTTCAAGCATAAGTTTTGCTCAGGGCTCAGGAATTATTAAAGGAAATATTATTAACCCAGAAACCAATGAAGCCGTTCCCTTTGCTACTATCTTTATCAAAACAGGTGATAAAATGCAAGGTTGCACTAGCGATGAAGACGGTTATTTTACACTAAAACCCGTTCCTGTGGGAAAACATCAAGTACACTTCAAATCCATGGGTTATCAAGAGGTTATTATTACGGAAGTGAATATTGACTCTGATAAAATTACTTTTTTAAATAATATCAATATGGAAACTGATGAACATAATCTTCCTCCTGTAATTATTACTGCTGAAACATTTGACATGTTCGATCCTGACAATCCTTCTCAAAAAGTAATGCGCTCAAAACAAATTGAAAAACTTCCAAATATCAGCAGCTTGCCTGCTATGCTTGCCGTTATTAGCACTGACTTTCAAGTTAGCGATAATAACAAAGATATCCACGTTAGAGGTGCTCGAAAAAACGATATGGCTCTATATATTGATGGTGTTAGACAAATGACCAATGAAATGAATATTCCCGGAAGAGCTATCGGAAGTATTATTGCCTATTCAGGTGGAATACCAGCTAAATATGGCGACTTTACCGGAGGAGTGGTCGTTATCGAAACAAAAAGCTATTTCGATTGGCTAGTTGAACAAGAATCAAAAAAATTATCTCGAAGATAAAATGAATAATAAATGCAGACATATCAAAAAACTCGATGATGCTGATATTATCAAAGAATATCAAGTATCAAAGGATAGAAAGTGCGTTGGCGTTCTTTTCGAACGCTACGCACCTCTAGTTTTTGGAGTTTGTCTGAAATACCTCAAAAATAAAGAAGATAGTGAAGATGCATTACACAATATTTTTGAAAAAATTTTTGATTTATTAGTAAAAAACAAAATTGAAAAATTTGATGCATGGCTTTACAGCGTTACTAAAAATTATTGCCTGATGCAACTGCGAAAAGAACAAAAAAGACAAAGATATTCTATTGATAATATTATAGTATCTGAAGAAAATCAAGAGGAAGAGAATACAGAAGACAAGTCTTATTTATTATTAAAAAAACACTTGACAAAACTAAAAAAAGATCAAGCTCTCTGCCTTGAACTTTTTTACTTCGAGAAAAAAAGCTATAAGGATATAGCAATACTTACAAGCCTTGATGTAAAAGAAATAAAATCTCATATTCAAAATGGGAAAAGAATGCTCAAAAACCTATTTCTAAAAGAAGAAAAAAACAAATGAAAAATAAGTTTACATATAAATATTTGAAAAAAATCCTTAAACAAAGGAAAAATAGAGAAATTCATATTGAAAATGAATTTTTGCGTGATGCTGTGGAAGGCTATGAAATCGTTCCAAATAGCATAAACCAATTCCCAAGAATCCTTAGAAAAGCACTAAAAAAACTAGGATTCAAGCCAAGTCTTTTCTATCCATTTCTAAGTATATCAATTCTTACCATAATTAGCATTGGGCTATTCTTTTTTAATGGAGAACTCCAACAAGAAAGAAAATCAATTGATTTAGCAATAAAAAAACAAGCTAAAACTACACATATCTCTGAAGATAAAAGAATTAAACTTTTCAACTTTGGTAATAATCATTCATTAACTCTTCCTAAGAATAATTTTATTCAAAATGAGAAAAAAAAGCATAAAGATGTGATTACTAGCATTCCTTTATCGAATTGCAGCATTAGCATAAGTCCTGACAGCAGTTTAGATAATAAGCGACATAGAATCATCTATTTAGGAGATTTTAAATGCATTGATTACCGATATCCTAAAAATAACTTGCCCACTAAACCCTTAGCCGCTTTCCCAGGGCTTGATCCAATGCATGAAAATTACGAAAGACAGAATGCTTTGCCAGAAGATATTATTGAATGGGAAATAATCGCTTATAAAGATTACCTTAAAATGGCATTTGATTACTTACAAAATCAGGAATACAACAAAGCGCTGAACTTGTTCAAAAATATTCAGCATCAATATCCTAGCGATTTAAACGCTTTGTTCTACAGCGCATATACGTATTATTTGAAAGAAGAATACGGCAAAGCATTGACACTATTTAAAAGTATTAGTGAACAAGATAAAGACTACTTCGACCAAGAAGCTTTATGGTATGTAGCACTCAGCTACGAGAAACTTGGATATTTTGAGGAAGCAAAACAGATTTTTATAAAAATTTCGGAGGAAAAAGCTTTCTATAGCGAAGTTGCATCACAAAAAATAAATCAAAATCAAGAAAAGATACATAATAAACCCTAAAATACTTGTATTATGAAAAAATTATACTGGATTCTATCGTTTTTTCTTCTTGGAACATCTCTCCTAGCCCAAGATAAAATAACTATCAGCGGATATATTTATGATGCGATGACTTATCAAGCTATTCCGAATGCACATATTATTTATAGCAATGGAAATGTTGGATGCACTAGCGATAATGAAGGTTTTTTTCAAATTCAAATTCAAGCTTTCCCTGCTCAAATAGAAATATCCCACCTTACTTACAAAAAACAACGCCTTCAAATAAAAAGTATTGAACAAAATTGGACAAATTATTTTTTAGAATCAACTGCTGACACCTTAGGAGTTTTTACGCTTAGCGCTAATCCTATTCAAGATTTAATTAAAGAAAAACCACTTTTTGTTTATGATTACCTCCATTTTGAAGATAAGCTTTTATTGTTGGCGTTTAGAAATAAACAATTAACAGAGCGAGAGTTAGTTTTGATGAATCATTCCGGTGAAATTATTCACAGCAGACGTATTGATAAAGCAAAAGAATTATACAAAGATTGTATGGGGAATTCGTTCATTATCACAAATACTACTGCTTATCAAATTATACTTGAAGATGAAATGCTTTACTTAGCATATCCTATGAACAGGGATCTCTTTGTTGATAATCAGACATTAATCGAAGAAGAATTCTCTAAACATCTTTTCCTTAAACAGTTTTATTATCGTTCTCAAGGCTTACAATACTATGCTTACGATTATACTAACGATAGCATCAAAGTTTTTTCCAATATCGAAAAAGAAGAAATGATAGCTAGTATGCAGTGGGGTGGCTATTTCGACAATAGTCCTGCCGACAAACATTTTGAGCAACTTATTGTATATAAAGCCGTTTACGCACCTCTTTATGCTATCAAAGATTCACTTTTTCTATTTAATTATGAAAAAAATAACATTCACATTTACAACGATTCACTAAAAGTAGCAGAAAAAATAGATATTAATTATCACCTCGAAAAAAACTGGAAACCTGAAATGTATTATGATACAAAACAGCAAAAGATGTACACCAAATTTCAAGAAAGAGGAAAAACAATTATCGCTGAAATTGACTTAAGTAATGGAAAAATTCTAAGAACACATCAAATTCCTGATTTTGTTTTTGTGGAAAAGATTTCAGTAGAAGATGATTATATTTATTTTCTGTATAAAGAAAATGATGCTATGGAATATAAAAAACTATACAGAACGCAATTTGATTCTTAAAAAAATCAATTAATCATCTTTGAAAAATCCACCTCTGAAATAATAGGGATATCTAATTCCTTGGCTTTTTTCAATTTAGAAGGCCCCATATTTTCTCCTGCTAAGACATAATCTGTTTTAGCAGAAATAGCAGAAATATTTTTCCCGCCATGCTTTTCTATTAAAGACTTTATTTCGGTTCTGCTATATTGATGAAACACACCACTTACAACAAAGGATTTTCCTTCTAATTTCTGCGATAAAGACTTATCAACTTTCGAAGAAAAATTCAATCCAGCATCTTGCAAACGCCTGATTATTTTTTTATTCGATTC
>CAZJZP010000172.1:0-5513 GCA_964550505.1 uncultured Prolixibacteraceae bacterium
TTATGCTTTTTCATTTTGATGAAAATGCACATCCATTTGTGGGAATGGGATATTAATACCTTCGTTATTAAAGGCATCATATACTTTTTGGTTCATTTCAAAAAATACATCCCAATAATCTTCGGTTTTTACCCAAGCACGGGCAGAGAAATTTACAGAAGAATCACCCAATTCTGCCAATACTACAAAAGCTTTAGGATCTTTAAGAATTCGTTTGTCTTCATCCATAAGGCGAATTAAAATATCTCGTGCTTTTTTGGTATCGTCTCCGTAAGCAATCCCAAAAACCCAATCTACTCTGCGCGTTTCTTCTTGAGTGTAATTTATCAGAGAATTAGAAATTACACTGCTATTAGGAAGTGTAACGATTTTATTATCAATAGTTTTAAGGATGGTGTTAAAGATTTGAATTTCTTTTACTGTTCCTTGATTTCCGTTAGAGTCAATATAATCGCCTACTTTATACATTTTCATAAAAAGGATCACCACTCCGCCGGCAAAATTCTGAAGTGTTCCAGAAAGTGCCATACCGATAGCCAAACCTGCAGCACCCAGCAAAGCTATAAAAGAAGTCATCTCCACACCGAGCATGCCAACCACGCTGATTATCAATAATATTTTAAGCAGCGTAGTAATTAAACTTTTAATAAAAGTTTTCAGTGAAACATCAATATTTCTTTTGTCTAAAGCCTTGATAATTACTTTAGAAAATAAGCGGATTAACCAAAATCCAACAATAAGAACAACAATAGCTCCTAGGAATTTTGTTCCGTAGTTTAGAGCATATTCAACTATAATATCCATGTAATCTTCCATAATATATTGTTTAAGAAGTTAATAATTAATAAAAAAATATAATCAATACCTGGTAATTATCCATTCATAGAAACAAGAAATTCCTCATTATCTTTTGTAAGTCGAACTTTGTCTTTAATAAATTCCATTGCTTCTACCGGATTCATGTCTGCCAAATGGTTTCTTAGTACCCATAAACGTTGTAGCATTTCTCTATCCATTAATAAGTCGTCTCTTCTTGTACTGGAAGCGACCAAATCAATGGCAGGATAGATACGTTTGTTGGATATTTTTCTGTCTAATTGCAATTCCATATTTCCCGTACCTTTGAATTCTTCAAAGATAACCTCGTCCATTTTAGAGCCTGTTTCGATAAGTGCAGTAGCAATAATGGATAAAGAACCGCCTTCTTCAATTTGACGGGCAGCACCAAAGAAACGTTTTGGTTTTTGTAAAGCGTTTGCTTCAACACCACCAGATAAAACTTTTCCTGAAGCAGGAGACATAGTGTTATAGGCACGTGCTAAACGAGTGATAGAGTCGAGTAAAATTACTACATCATGACCACATTCAGTCATTCTTTTGGCTTTTTCAAGCACAATATTTGCAATTTTCACGTGTTTATCTGCTGGTTCGTCAAAAGTAGATGCAATAACTTCTGCATTAACACTTCTTTTCATGTCGGTAACCTCTTCAGGACGCTCATCTATAAGTAAAATGATAAGATAAGCTTCGGGGTGGTTTGCAGAAATTGCATTGGCAATATCTTTTAAAATAACGGTTTTCCCTGTTTTTGGTTGTGCAACAATAAGCGCACGCTGACCTTTACCAATAGGGGTAAACATATCAATAATTCGTGTAGTCAGATTATCTTGAGCGTGTCCTGTTAACGTAAATTTTTGCTCAGGGAATAAGGGTGTTAGGTGATCAAAAGCTGTTCTGTTTCTAACATCTTCAGGAAGTTTACCATTGATTTTGCTCACTTTTATTAAAGGGAAATATTTTTCTCCTTCTTTTGGTGGACGGATAATTCCTGTAATAGTATCTCCGGTTTTTAATCCGAAAAGTTTTATTTGCGATTGAGAAACATAAATATCGTCGGGAGAATTTAGATAATTATAATCTGAAGAGCGCAAAAATCCATAACCATCTTGAATGATTTCCAATACTCCGTCTGCTTCTACTAGGCCCTCGCGTTCAAATTCGTATTCTCTTCGTTGTTCTTCTTCTTGCTTTTCTGCCGGTCTTTCCACTCTGTTTTCTCTATCGGGGGCATCTGTTCTTCTAACACTAGTTCTTCTATCGTCAGAATAGCTTCTTCTATCATCTGTGGAATTTCTTCTGTCATCGTTGGAGTTTCTTCTGTCATCGTTGGAATTGCTTTGCCTTGTATTATATCTGTCTTCTTTGGGGTAAGCTGATTCCTTTTTTATTTCGGGAGCTGCCTCTTGTACTTTAGGACTTTCCTTTTTTTCTTCAACTGCTTTGTCAGCCGTTTTTTCTATGGCTTCTTTTTCAACATCAAAGAGTTCAGGAGTGCTATCCTTTTTTGATAGATTAGAAGTAGCTATTAAATCATCACGCTTAATTCTGACGCGTTTTCTTTTGTTGCTAAATGTCTTATCACTTTTTTCTTTTGCTGCAGGCGATTTTTTAATGTCTTCTTTTGCAGCAGGGGCTTTTTCAGCGTTTTCTTTTGCTTCTGGAGCTGGATTATTCTGCTTTTTTACCTCTGTCGTTGGCTTTTCTTCCTCTGATTTCTTGTTTTTTGTTGCTTTTTTGGGAGCTTTAGGCTTTTCAACTTCTTTTTCTTTTGGATTGAGCGCTTGATAATCAAGTATTTGGTAAATTAAATCTTTTTTCTTTAATGCTTCTACTTTTTTTATGCCCAGTTCTTTGGCAATTTCTTTCAGTTCGCTAACAAGCTTTTGGTTTAACGAAATAATGTCGTACATAAATATTGGTTTTTAGTTTAGAATGTCTTTTTGTAAATAATAATTTGAAATAATATCTTTATAATTTAAAAGAAAAACGCTTGAGAATATTGTTCGGTTATTGAACACTGCAAATATATAAACATATTTTTATATACTGCAAGTTTTTTTTCTATTTTTGCAAAAAAAAATAAATAAAATGATACAACGAATTCAAAGTTTATACCTTTTATTGGTCGTTATAGGAAGTGTCTTATTGTTTTTTCTTCCTATTACAGCGTATTTTTCAGCTGAATTTACTTATTTATTTAATGTGATGGGACTGGATTTAGTTTCAGGGCAAGAAGCAGTTGTTAATACTGTGTTTTGGTATTTGATTCCGATTAATGCCATCATTATTATCACTACTTTAATTGCTATATTTATGTTTAAGAAAAGGATTTTGCAAAATAAGATTATCGCTTTTTCATTCTTATTTAATGCAGTTTTTATAGGATTATTATATTGGATTACAGATAGCATAGCAAAAGAATTAGATACTGCAGTGCATTATCAAATTGCTGCTGCTATACCATTTTTAAATGTATTATTCCTCATTTTCGCAGCTAAAGCGATTAGAAGAGATGAAGCTAAGGTGCGCGCGGCAGATAGATTGCGTTAATTTCCTTTAACTCATATTTTGTTATTAATTCAAATAAAACAATGAAAAGATTAAAAAAAACAGCATTTTTTATTTTTTTGAGTTTATCCATTCTTATTATGAGCTATTGTACTGGTAATACTGCTCAAAATCAAAGTCAAGACTCCGACAGTACTAAATTAGAACAAATACAGGATGAAACAGGAAAAATTCCTTTCGATTTTCCCCAAGCAAAATTGCAGGCTGAAATTGGCGATTATGTTTTAGTGCCATCTTATAAAATGTGGCAAACGAATATCGAAGATGAAAATCCAAGCAAAAAAACCTATATTTTTTATGCTTACACGCTATCTAAAATAGGGAAATATGAATCCACTGTTAAATTCACTTTCGATGGCGAACAGCTAATGCCAAATTCTGTTATTATTCCTATCCCACAAGAACAAACAGCCAAGAAAGGCGATATCGTCTTAACATGGTGGCAGACAGGATCGGGAATGCAAAGAGCTATCGTTGTTGATGATGCTAATCCCAAAAAACCAAAAGTAATGTATTTGGATTTAGATTTCGATAATCCTGCAAAGGATAACGAACGTGGAAAAACCATCGGAAAAACAGTTTACGCTTTAAAAGAAAACTCTTTTGTAAAACTGAATGAAACTTGGACTAGTGGAAATATGATTGCAGCTAAGGAAGGAAAAGAATGGGTTTCTACGCAGATTATTAATATGGCAGATGATAAAATATTATGCCTTGGATTTGCAGGCAAAATGAAAGTTTATTCAAAATCAGATTGTGTGCTTATCCCGCTTCATCCTGAGGTGAAAGAAGGAGATCTTGTTATGGCTGATTTTGCAGGGAAATTTAAAGAGTTTACCGTTACTAAAGTAGATGAAAACATAGGAAGAGTTTTTGTGGAACAATTTGGAAAAATTAAAGCTATTCCTTTTGGAAAAATCATAAAAGAATTATAAAAAGCTTCGCTTTTACTAGGATTATTCAGATTTATTCATAGATTTGCAAACGAATTTAAAAAAAACATTAAAATGGACGAAGGCCCGTGTTTTAGTAGTAAAGAAATATCTATAGATTAATCCACTGTAAGGGCTGTTAAGTTTTCCTTACAGTAAAAAGGTAAGGAGGCTTAGTATGAGTGAAATCATCAAGAATTTTCAAGAACTTATCGAAGCAAGAGAATGGTTACTTATCCGGAAAGAAGTTTTGGATCTGGAACCTGTTTTAATTGCAGAAATCATTGAAGAGCTTTCCGATGAAGACGATACTGTCTTGTTTAGGCTGCTTCCCCGCGAAATAGCTAAAGAAACTTTCCAGAATCTGACCTATGAAAAGCAAGAACAAATTATTCAAAGCTTAGCACAAAATGTGAATAAACTCACGAATCTTTTGAATGACTTGGATCCTGATGATAGAACTGCCTTTTTTGAAGAGTTACCAGGTCAAGTCGCACAGCGACTTTTACAATTATTATCACTGGAAGAACGAAGAGTGGCAACCAAACTATTGGGTTATCCAGAAGATAGTATTGGTCGTTTGATGACTCCTGAATTTGTCGCTGTAAAGCCCTATTTTACCATAAGACAGACATTAGAACACATCAGAACCTATGGCAAATCTTCAGAAACACTGAATGTGATTTATGTTGTTAATGATAATTGGAAATTAATTGATGATATCAGAATCAGCGAAATATTGCTCGCACCAGAAGAAGCCAAAGTAGAAGATGTGATGGATGACCGATTTATTGCATTAAATGCCCTTGATGATCAAGAAATAGCTGTAAAAGTTTTCCTCGACCACGACCGAGTTGCACTTCCCGTTGTTGACACAGAAGGCTTGCTGCTTGGTATCGTTACCGTTGATGACGTGATGGATGTTGCAGAAGAAGAAACCACAGAAGACTTCCACAAATTCGGTTCTTTTCAGGATGCCATTATAAATCCTTTAAAAGCCAAAGTATCAGTTCTTTACCAAAAACGTATTTTGTGGCTTACTGCGCTCGTCTTTATGAATGTTTTTTCAGGAGCCGCAATAGCACATTTTGAAAATGTTATCACAGCAGCTGTTTCTTTATTGTTTTTTCTCCCTTTGCTAATAGGTAGCAGTGGTAATGCAGGTGCACAATC
>CAZJZP010000173.1:0-5452 GCA_964550505.1 uncultured Prolixibacteraceae bacterium
TCTTTGAAAAGTTCTTCATTTGTTCTTTCCATTTCAAAAGAAGATAAATCTAAGCGTATTAATTGCTCATTAAAATAGGTTCGCTGTAAGGGTCTTCTCCTGAATGCATTACGCTCCTCCAAATTCTCTTGGTAATTGCATCCTCGGTAAAGATTAAAAAGCAAATAACGCTTGTCGGGAGTAGTTTCAATATATCCACTATCAGCCAAAGTTAGGCTAATATTACCTTGATATTGAGTATGATCATAAATCATTACATCTTTCACCGTCTTTCCATCAGCCATTTTTTCACCAACTTTAATAACATAATTGTCAATATCACGATAAAAAACGCCTTCTTTAATATTTAAAGCTGGTTTTTGCTCGCGCACATCATACAAAAGCGCACTCATTTTCAAATTGGCTATGGGCAAAACATTATTTGAAAAATAGAATGCTAATGCGCTTAACAACAAAGTGAATACCATCAATGGTTGCATTATTTTTCGCAAAGATATACCCGCAGCCTTGCAAGCAACAAGTTCATAACGCTCACCTAAATTACCAAAAAGCATCAAAGAAGAAAGGAGTATTGCTAAAGGCAAAGCCAAAGGAACAAAAGTGGCAGATGCATAAAAAAGTAATTTGGCAATAATATGGATTTCCAATCCTTTGCCTACCATATCATCAATGTATTTCCAAAGAAATTGCATCAAAGTGATAAAAAGCACAATGAAAAAGGTCATGATAAAAGGACCAAAATATGATTTCAGTATATTTCTGTACAATCGCTTCATTAAAAGCTTTTTAAATCATAACACGCTATAAACTAGCTCACTCTTTAAAGACCAAAAGAAAACACACAAGCTTTTTTCTCAGTCTAATAATGAGCAAATATACAGCAAATACTTAGACACTAAAAGCTGTGAGTAAAAAAATACATATTTACTTCATCAGTAAGACTTTTGTTTTCCAAAACGAAATATTTCTTATCTTTGTATATCAAAGCGGATTTTTATTGTAAATACAGATAAAAAAGAATAACAGAAGTGCAAAAAACCAAAACAAAAAGAGACAGTAAACGAAAATTTTCCACGAGTTTTTTTATTGGAATCGTATTTTCATTTATGATACATAGCTGTTATGCACAAATTGACAGCAGCGGATATTCACGCTACAGCAGTGATTTTAAATTTAAAGACGGAGTGTATCTAAGCTTCGAAGACTTTAAAAACAACCAACCTACTTACGAAATTTTCAGAATAAATAATGCCCTAAAATCTGCTGGAAAACTTGGAATTGAAGTCGCCTGTGAAAATCCAGATCTTGGAAAATGGTGCTCAATAGAAAAACTTTGGGGTTATTCCAGCAAAGGAAATGTGTATATTTATCAAGGATATGCTTCCTATTTTTTTCGCTTGCAAATTATTGGAGCTTTAATTCATTATATTGGCTTTGAAGGCTTTGATTACACCTATTACGACAGAAATTTCAATTATTACGATTACTACTTGCCAACAACAGCTGTTCCAAAATTCAGCGAATTTTTTCTAGATTTTGAAACTGGCAGAAGCTATATTTTCAGTTACCGGGTATTCCGAGATTTTCTGAAAGAAAGAGATGCAGCGCTTTATGAAGAATTGATAAACAGCAAAAAAAAGCGTAAAATCTACACCCACTTTTTAATAAAATACAACAAAAAACACCCTATTTACTTCAACAAAGAATAAAAACTACTGGTTTTTTTTAAGACTTATGCAAACCACATTCTTTTTGTTCGGGTAATTCCCACCACCATCTTCCAGAACGAACATCTTCCCCTTTCTCAATAGCTCTGGTACACGGAGCACAGCCAATACTAGGGAAACCTTGATCGTGGAGTTTATTATAAGGGATTTGTTTGGATTTTATTCTTTCCCAAACTTCTTTTTCTGTCCAATTATACAATGGATTAATTTTTATCATAGAATGCATTTCGTCCCATTCAATTATCTGCAAATCGCTTCTAGTAATAGATTGTTCTCTGCGGAGGCCAACAATCCAAGCATCATAATTTGCTAATTTTCGCTGTAAAGGATTTGTTTTTCTGATTTGACAACATGCCTTTCTGTTTTCAATACTCTGGTAAAACAGATTGATACCCTTTGCATTCACTAAGTCTTCTACTTCTTTCTTGTCAGGAAAAACTACCTCAATGCTTTTCTTATAACGCGCTATGGTTCTTTCCAAAACATCATAGCTTTCTTGAAACATCCTACCTGTATCCAGGGTAAATATATCAATCTGCTCCAGCTTTTCTTCATAAATCATGGAAGAAATCACCTGATCTTCTGCTCCTAAACTTGTAGCGAAACAAATTTTAGCATTCAGTTTTTCTACGCAATAACGCAATATATCCTCAGCGCTATAGTTTTGCAATTCCTGATTTAATTCTTCTATTTTTTTCTTATCCATTTTTTATTGTATTTCATCAAGGCTTAGACTTGCTTTTGCACGAATTCCTTTAGCTGTATTTTCCAAATTACACAATTGATTTTCAGCATCATGCTCAAAAAACAAATAATAATCTTGCTCCACAGCTTCTTTCAAGAAAACTTCTTTCTCTGCTAAAGCTTTTAAAGGTTCAACATCAACAGCAGCAATATAAGCCAGCGGAATATGTGCAATGGAAGGGATAAAATCAGCTACATAAACTATTGTTTTTCCCTTATATTTAATAAAAGGAATCAATTGACCTTTAGTGTGTCCATCCATTATTTTAAAACTAATAGCTTCCGTTCCAAAGTCTTCTTCCTCTATAAAGTGTAATTTTCCGGTATTTTCTAAAACTGTCAAATTCTCGACAAAAAAAGCGCCTTTTTCTCTTGGATTAGGTTGTATTGCCCAATTCCACTGTGCTTTAGTAAGCCAATAATCCGCATTTGGGAAAAGAGGAACAATATTTTCCTTTTCATCATAAACACTAGCACCTCCGCAATGATCATCATGTAAATGCGTAAATATGACATCCGTAATATCTTCCACTTTGAATCCTGCTTGATTAAGTGCTTCTTCGAGAGTATGTGTTGTTTGAATGTATTTGAAAGAATAGTATTTTTCGTCTTTTTTATTACCAAATCCTGTATCTATTAATATTTTCCTATCGTCAGCTTCCACAACGAGCAAGCGATTATGAATATCTAATAAATTGTTTTCATCAGCTTGGAAGTATTTTGACCAAATTGTCTTCGGAACAAGTCCAAAACAAACACCACCATCTATTTTCCATCTTTCCGCTTCTATTACTGTTAATTTCATGCAATTATTCTTTTTCAAAGAGCAAAAATACAAAAAAGCAATAACATAATCGCTTTTTGTGCTTTAGCAACAATTCATTCCACAGGAACCACAATCATGGTGCTCACTGCAACCGCCTTCAACATTGTATTTTATTTCAAAACCTTCGGCATTCCATGCTTTCAAACCACCTTCCAAAGAATAAACCGACTCAAAATCATTAAACAATAACATATTGTGTGCTTTAAAAGTGCGTGTACCATCAAAATCAACAATAATATACGTCATCTTTTTATCCAAGTTTTGCAATTCATCCAGCAATTCTAAGTCCGTAAGATAAAGGATATTTCCCACATCAAATTGGATATATTCCTTTTCCCCCGAGTTTCGAATATCTATAAACAAAGTCTTTTCTTCCAGTTTTTCTTTTGCCTCTTTGGGTTTTATATATTCAATATCTCTCATAATTCTAAATTTTTAATGCAAAACTAGTATTTTTCCTTTTCCTTATCATCAAAACAAGATGATTTTCTTGTAAATAAAAAATAAAATAATTCTTAGCTCTGATAAGTATTATCCCACATAAATTATTTAATTTTGATTTTACTAAATTTAAACTTATGCGTATTCACTTTATTGCCATTGGAGGTGCTGCAATGCACAATTTAGCAATTGCCTTATATAAAAAAGGAGACATTGTCAGTGGATCTGACGATGAGATTTTTGAACCGTCAAAAAGCAGATTACAAAAATTCGGACTACTTCCAAATACTATTGGATGGGACAAAGAAAGAATAAGCACAGACATTGATGCTATCGTTCTTGGAATGCATGCCAAAGAAGATAATCCTGAATTACTAAAAGCTGCCGAATTAAAAATTCCCATTTTTTCTTATCCTGAATATTTATATGAACAAGCCAAGGATAAAACACGCATTGTTATCGGTGGAAGTCATGGCAAAACAACAATAACTTCCATGATTTTACACGTACTGCAAGCAGAAAATATCAATTGCGACTATATGGTAGGTGCTCAGCTTCAGGGCTTTGACACTATGGTTAAACTGAGTCATGATGCTAAATACATGGTTCTGGAAGGCGACGAATACCTTGCCTCTCCTATCCAAAGAATTCCAAAATTTCATCTGTACAAAGCACATATTGCAGTATTGAGTGGAATAGCATGGGATCACATGAATGTTTTTCCGAGCTTTGAAATCTATGTGGATCAATTTCGGAAATTTATTCAAACAATAGAAAAAAACGGCAGTTTGTTCTACTGTGCCGCTGACGATGAACTAGTGAAATTGAGCAAAGAAAATTTTCCTGGTATTGCATTACAAGCATACACAAGTCCAAATTATATAATTGAAAATGGAAAGACTTCAATACTTTTTCAAGAGTCAAAAATCCCATTGCAAATTTTCGGAAAACATAATCTAATGAATTTGGAAGCGGCTCGATTGGTTTGCAATAAAATCGGAGTGAATAATGAAAAATTCTATCAGGCAATTTCCTCCTTTCAAGGCGCTTCCAAACGCATGGAGCTAATTGCAGAAAGTGATAATACAAGCATTTATAAAGATTTTGCACATTCGCCTTCTAAATTAAAAGCAAGCATTCATGCTGTAAAAGAACAATATCCGGAAAGAAAACTCTACGCCTGCATTGAATTGCATACATACAGTAGTTTAAACAAGGATTTTCTCCCACAATATCAAAATACAATGGATAAAGCAGACATTGCTATTGTTTATTTTAACCCAAAAAGCCTAGAGCACAAAAAGCTTCCTTCATTACAAAAGCAAGATATTCTGAATGCATTCTATCGAAACGATTTATTGATTTATGATAATATCGATACATTAAAGGATTATTTACTGAATCAAAATTGGGCTAAACGTAATTTACTGATGATGAGCTCAGGAAATTTTGATGGCATGGATTTGGATGTATTTAAAAAAATATGCTGATTTTTGTTTAATAAGTTAATGTATTAGAATAAAATTAATACATTTGTGTGTAATTATTAAGCTGAGAGTTTATCACATACATCTACAGCTAGTAATTACTAAAAGATTCACATAAATTAATTAAAATTTCACACCGATGAAAAACTTTCTTATACTTATTGCTTTTACCCTTGTAAGTCAAGTATTATTTGCTCAACAAGCAAGCATTTATTTCGAAAGCAAAA
>CAZJZP010000174.1:0-5447 GCA_964550505.1 uncultured Prolixibacteraceae bacterium
TTGTAGCGGGGGCAGGATTCGAACCTACGACCTTCGGGTTATGAGCCCGACGAGCTACCTCTGCTCCACCCCGCAATATTATATCGTTTAAAAGTATTACTTTTGCATATTGCGAGTGCAAAAATACTAATTTTTAGTTAAACAACAAAATATATATACTATTTTTTATGGAACACAAAGCAGGCTATGTAAATATTATCGGTAATCCAAACGTGGGAAAATCAACACTAATGAATGCTTTGATTGGTGAAAAGCTGTCTATTATCAGTCCTAAAGTGCAAACCACCCGACATCGTATTCTTGGTATTTTCAACGATGATGATTATCAAATTGTTTTTTCCGACACTCCTGGTATTATTGAAGCCCACTACAAACTTCAGGAAAGTATGATGGCTTTTATAGATATTGCATTACAAGATGCTGATATTTTTATTTATATGGTCGAAAGTGGTGAAAAAAACATACAAACAACTATTATTAAGAGAATAGAAAAAACAAAAAAACCGCTCATTCTGGCGATTAATAAAATTGATTTATCCCAACAAGAAAAAGTAATGGAAGAAATTCTACATTGGGAAAAAACATGTCCTCAAGCGGTTATTGTTCCTATTTCCGCATTAAATAACTTTAATGTTGACAAACTAAAAGAATTGATTTTAGATAAACTTCCCGAATCTCCGCCCTATTTTCCCAAAGATGAAATCAGCGATAAACCGATGCGTTTTTTTGTGTCAGAAATCATCCGAGAAAAGATTCTATTTCAATTTGAAAAAGAAATTCCTTATTCTGTGGAAGTTGTAGTAGAAGAATATAAAGAAGAAGATAGTATTATTCGGATAAGATGTAATATCTTTGTGCTTCGGGAAAGTCAGAAAGCGATTCTTCTTGGAAAAAACGGTGCTGCAATAAAGCGACTAGGAACAGCTGCAAGGAAAGACATTGAGGCTTTTGTGGAGAAAAAAGTCTTCTTGGAAACAACCGTTAAGGTAAATAAAGACTGGCGCAATAACGAACAAGAACTAAAAAAATTCGGATATATAGATTAATAATATGGCAAATATTTTAGCAATAGTAGGACGACCAAATGTGGGGAAATCAACCTTTTTTAATCGTTTATGTAAACAACGTAAGGCTATAGAGGACCCAACAAGTGGCGTTACCAGAGATCGACACTATGGAAAAGCGGATTGGAATGGAGTGTATTTCTCTATTATCGATACTGGTGGTTATGTTGTAGGCTCTGATGATATTTTTGAAGAAGAAATTCGCAAACAAGCAACTATCGCTATTGAAGAAGCAGATGCTATTGTTTTTTTGGTTGACGTTAAAGATGGATTAACTCCTCTTGATGAAGAAGTTGCAAAAATCCTACACCGATCAAATAAAAAAGTATTTTTGAGTGTCAATAAAGTGGACAATAACAACTTAATTGCTGATAGCTCGGAGTTTTATAGTTTGAATTTGGGAACAGTTTATCCAATTTCTGCTATTAACGGAAGTGGAACAGGAGAACTTTTGGATGATGTTGTTAAAGTTTTCGATAAAGAACTCCAGGAAGTTGTTGATGAAGATGTTCCTCGTTTTGCTGTTGTCGGGCGTCCCAATGTTGGAAAATCCTCTTTAATAAATGCTTTAATTGGAAATGATAGAAACATTGTTACTGACATTGCGGGAACTACAAGAGATTCCATCGATACCGAATACAATGCTTTTGGTTTTCATTTCAAAATAATTGATACTGCTGGCATCCGAAAAAAAGCTAAAGTAAAAGAAAACATAGAATTTTATTCTAATCTTCGTTCCGTAAGAACCATTGAAGATTGCAATGTTGGAATTTTACTGATTGATGCTGTTCAAGGATTTGAGTCGCAAGACCAAAATATTTTTTCCTTGCTTCAACGAAACCATAAAGGAATTGTTATTGTTGTAAATAAATGGGATTTAGTGGAAAAAGATTCCAACACCCATCTGCAATTTTCTAAAAGTATTAGTGAAAAACTAGCGCCTTTTACAGATGTCCCAATTATTTTTGCCTCTGTTTTGGAAAAACAAAGAATACTTAAAGTTTTTCAAGAAGCAACAGCGGTTTTCGAGCGTAGAAAAACGAAAATCACTACTTCAAAATTGAATGAAAGCATTCTAGAAATAGTTCACAAAACACCTCCTCCAATGTATAAAGGGAAGAGCATAAAAATAAAATACGTAACCCAGCTTCCAATTGCATATCCTGCTTTTGCTATTTTTTGCAATTTACCTCAATACATCAGGGATCCGTATAAGCGTTTCTTAGAGAACAAATTAAGGAGTTTGTATAATTATTCTGGCGTCCCTATTGAAATTTATTTTAGAAAAAAATAATGATGGAAAACACTATGCGCATCGATAAATGGCTTTGGTGTGTTCGGTTTTTCAAAACCCGAAGTCAAGCGACTGAAGCATGCAGAAATGGGAAAATTCATGCCAATAATAATATCGCAAAAGCTTCACAGCAAATTAAAATTGACGATATTATTTGCATAAGAAAAGGAAGTCTTAAAATAGAAGTTCGTGTGCTTTCCCTTCTTAAAGGTCGCCTTGCAGCAAAATTAGTCGGCGATTATTATGAAGACCTCACTGCTCCTGAGGAATATGAGAAATATATGCTGATAAAGAAAACAAATTTCGAAAATCGTGGCAAAGGTTTGGGAAGACCAAGCAAAAAAGAAAGAAGAGAAATGGAAAAGTTTAAAAAAAATCCATAGTTTTGAAGAAAAAAACAATGTATAGAATTTATCTCTTTTTTTTAGTGCTTTCCTTTCTTTTAGCTGCTAATTATTCTTATGCTCAAAATAAAACTTACTCCATTTTATTTTATAATGTGGAAAACCTATTTGACACTATAAAAGATGAGCAAAAAAGCGACAATTCTTTTCTTCCAGAAAACGAAAAATACCAATGGAACACTGCCAAGTATCTTCATAAGTTAAACAATATTAGCCAAGTGATTGCAAATATAAACGAGTATTTGCCTGATATTATTGGCTTTGCGGAAGTGGAAAACCGCATGGTATTGGAAGATTTGCTTCAAGCAGAGCTTCTAAAAAAAGCAAATTACCAGATTGTTCATTTCGAAAGTTCTGATATGAGAGGCATTGACGTTGCCTTAGCATACAAAAAAAATCGTTTTGAAGTAATCCATCAAA
Source organism: uncultured Prolixibacteraceae bacterium (assembly GCA_964550505.1). GTDB lineage: Bacteria > Bacteroidota > Bacteroidia > Bacteroidales > CAZJZP01 > CAZJZP01. The sequence continues at coordinate 3,183 of CAZJZP010000174.1, forward strand.
GGAATGTTACCGTTAGATATAATCCAAAATCAAAATACAAAACCAGAGAATTACTCTATGTTAAAGGCGTTACAGCTTTTAACGACACCCTACATCTTTTTGTCAATCACTGGAAATCCAGAATGGGTGGGGTTGAAAAAACAGAAGAAAAAAGGCTACGTTATGCCACTATCGTAAAAGAGCTTTGTGATTCCATTATGCAAGCAGATAAAAACCCATACATTATTATTATGGGCGATTTTAATGACAATCCAGATAACAAAAGCATAAATGAAATACTGAATGCACAAAAACCCCAACGGAAAATATGCAATCAATCATTCTATAATCTAATGTCTTCTTATTACGAAGAGGGCGAAGGAACATTATATTATAAATCGTGGGAATTATATGATCAAATGATTGTAAGTGGGAATCTTTTTTGCAAGAAAAAAGGAATTCAAAAACCCAAAGCATATATTTTTAAAGAAGAATGGCTTTTATATGATAATAACGGCACTTTAATACCATATAGCAGTTATCACAAAGGAAAATACATTAGCGGATACAGCGATCACCTTCCTGTTTATATTGAGTTTAGAGTGAAATAATTATTGACTTTGTTCGGTATATCCTAAATTTGTAAATATTCCATCTTGAACATAAACAGTATCGTTAATAGCTCTTGCTGCAACAAATTCAAAATTTCCAGAAATCTTTTTATTAAGAGTATCAACTGCAGTTAGTTCTGCTGTTCCTCGAACGCTGATATAGTTCTGACCTGATGAGCTACCATCTGGTTTCCATAAGCCCTGCATTTGTGTAATGCTTTGGATTGGATCCAAAACGTAAGTTCCTGGGCTATCTCCCAAAATTGACACTTCTATCACTTTGCCTCCAATAGATGTTCCTGTAATAATAAAATTATTATTAAAGAGTACCGTTACTCTTGTTGTGGCTGTCCAGCTTGCTCCACTTACCTTAGCTGACATTGATGCTGAAGGGTTAATAATAGGAGGTAAATTGGAATTTCCGTCCTTTTCACAAGATACTAAAACAATTAAAAAAACTAAAAGGGATAAAAAACAAATTTTTTTCATAGAATTCTTTTGAAATATTTATAATAATAAAGATTGTACGAAAATACATAAAACAACTTAAACATCAAAAACAGTATTAAAATTTGAACAAGTATTTTATTTACCTCCTGATTCTGATTTCCAATTGGTAAAATAGACTTTTATTGTAGCTTCACTTTTCCATTCCGTAAAATAAACTATCCATTCTGCTTCCGATTTCCATTCCGTAAAAAACCATTTTCCATTGCTTCCTTTCGCTTCACTTTTCCAGGATGTAACATAAACAACTAAATCCGCTTCCGATTTCCATTCGGTAACATAAACAATATGCGTAGCTTCGCTTTTCCAGTCTGTTTTATAAACTATTTGGGAAAAGCAAAGCTGACTTATAAATAAGATTGAAATTAATAGCATTAATTTTTTCATCATTAGATAGTTTTTCTTTGTTGAGAAATTTATTCTTTTTCTTTTGCTGATTTTTCTTCTTTCAGTTTTTCTACATCAATAAATTTAGCTTCTTTTTTCTTATACGTTACTTTCATAGAATAAGCTTCTTCTGTTTTCAAAATCACAATTTCTTCTGCCGTTTCATTCAAAACTTCAAAATTAGGTTCTTCAGCCATTGCACTTCTATATGGATCATACATAAAAGGACCGTAAGGGTTCAATTCTAAAGTAAAGAAGTTGTCTGCGCCATTGTATGCAGGTCTGTATGGAGTAGAAGAAGTACCAAGATTAATCCAGATTTCATAATCAACTTCCCATGCATAAGTTGCATAATGTGTGTAATCCCAAAAAATTCCTTCATAATAACAAGTATAAAAGCCGGGACGTACTAAATAGTATCTTCCCCATTTAAAATAAGCAGGAATATCAGCAGTTCCAACATCTAAATAATCCGGAACATCATATTCCCAAGTTAAGGCAAGAAAAGCATCACCGGGAAGACCATTGACGGGTCGATAATAAGGATCATCATGATAACAAGAAGAAAAAAACACTGTAATAAAAACGAGTATTATCGCTTTTGCAAAAGTTTTCTTTATATTTAATCTAGCAAATGTTTTCATAATAACCTCCATTATTTAATTTTGTATTAGAATAAAAACAAAAGCTATGCCAAGAATTATCGCGCAATAAGACTAAAGCTTTGTTGGTGGTTTTGATTGCGGATAATACAATAATATATTCCCTTTGGATAATTACT
>CAZJZP010000175.1:0-5421 GCA_964550505.1 uncultured Prolixibacteraceae bacterium
CCTCTCTGATTTATTTCCAAAAAGTTTAGTTAGTAAATTATTTATAAAGCTCATTTTATATGTGTTTAATGTATTTTTTTAAGTAATCTACAAATGTAATATTTTAAGATTAATTTATAATGTTAATTTTAGTTAAACATTACAATTTTGGGAATAAAAAAAGAGTCCCGATAATGGAACTCTTTCTTTTCATATTAATTATTTATTCTTGCCCCCTAAGGCTTATAATATCTCTATCGAAAATATAAAGGTTTTTATCGCCTAATAAGTTCAGTTTATCAATAATTGTTTGAACCGACGATTCTTCTTCAATTTGCTCCGTTACAAACCACTGAATCCGTTTAATCCCAATATGGCAATCTTAGGTTTTCTGATACCAAAATCCTGAATAAGAGATTCATTAAGAATTTTGATTTTTTTGTAAATCATTTCTTCCGTGATATAATCCTTTATTTCGTTGATAGGGATATGTCCGCTTACAATACCTACGCGTAAATTATTGCTGCACATAATCATCAATTGCTTGTCGGTATTGAATTTTTTAGCTAAATATTCCGTATGACCAGGAAAATGAAAGTTTTCATTTTGAATATTCTTTTTATTGATTGGAGCTGTTAGAAGAATGTCAATATCCCCGTTCATAAGGTCGGCACATGCTTTCTCCAAAGCAATAAAAGCATATTTTCCTGCTTCAGCGGTTGATTTTCCCAATTCTACAGGGAGTTCTTGGTCTTCCAGGTTTACCAGATTTGCCTTTTTAGGATGAGCTTGTTGTGCAGAACGAATAATATTAAAACTGAAATCGCTTACTTCAATAGCTTTTCGATGATAAGAGGCAAGTTTGGAAGTTCCATAGACAATAGGAGTGCATAACTCTAATAATCTTGGATCTTTTAAGGTTTTAATGATAATTTCGTATGAAATGCCATTATAATCCCCGTGTGTTATACCAACGCGTATTTTATTATTATTTTTTTGTGTATTCATCTTGGGTATGTTTAAAAATTCTTTTCGATAAAATCTATTAATAATCTTGTGGGAATGCCGGTGCCACCTTTTTTTCTGTAGCTGTCGGTTTTAGACAGAAAAGCAGGACCTGCAATATCTAGGTGAATGTATGGATAATCTGTGAATTTTGCTAAAAATTTCCCTGCGGTAATCATTCCAGCTTCAGCACCGCCAAGGTTTTTAATATCAGCAATATCCGATTGTAAACTTTCTTCATATTCGCTCCAAAAAGGGAATTCAGCAATGCGTTCATAAACATAATCGCCGCTGATTTTAAGATTTTTCATAGGTGTTTTTGCTTTTTCTTCCATAGCAACAATTCCGTAAGAACCAATGGCTCGTTCAGCTGATCCTGTGAGTGTGGCGACGTCGATAAGCAATTCCGGATTGTATTTCTTTGCATAGGCTAAAGCATCTGCTAAAATAATTCTTCCTTCAGCATCTGTATTTATTACTTCTACCGTAGTTCCGTCAAACATCTTTACTACATCGCCAGAAGCATAAGCGTTTCCATTTAAACGATTGTCAGTGGCGGGAATTAGAGCAACAACATATTTGTTAAGCTGTAATTTTGCAATAGCATAAATTGTAGCAAGAACAGCAGCAGCGCCAGCCATATCACACTTCATATCCTCCATCGAGCTTCCTGTTTTGATGTTTAATCCGCCAGTATCATAAACGATACCTTTGCCAACCAAAACAATCGGTTTTTTATTTGTAGCATTTTTTGGTTTCCATTCCAAACAGGCTAAAAAAGGAGGGTCGATACTCCCTTGATTTACAGCTAATATTCCACCCATTTTAAGGCTTTGCAACTTTTTCTTTCCGAAAATTTCAACTTTGATACCACTTTCCTCCGCCTTTTCTGCTATGATTTTTGCAAAAGCAGGAGTTGGTAATGCCGAAACGGGTAGATTTACTAAATCGCGACTTAAATAGACTGCTTCAGCAATATGATTTAATTTTGAGATATCTGCCTGCTTAAGTTTTGTAGAATAGATTGCAATTTCTTGCAGCTGTTCTTTCTTTTTTTTGCTTTTAAATTCTGTAAATTGATAATCGCCCAATACTAATCCTTCAGCAAATGCGTAAAAACACTCTTTATCGTGCAGGCAGTCAACAATTTGTATTTTCCCAAGCGTTGTTTCTTCACTGATTTTTTCCAAGCTTGATGCTGCTGCTTTTCTCAGTTTTTCCAAGTCATCGCTTTTTGTTTTCGCTTTTTTGTAATGATATAAAAACAAATAATTGGGGTATCTGTTAATGATTATTTCTTGTTTATTGTCCTTGATTTTTTGCTTAATATATTGGATTTCATTTTTGTTTAAGCGAAATTCATTAAGCGCATCAATGCTTTTAAATAATACTAATGGAGTATGATGTTGTTGAATTTTTTGCTTTATGCTGATTATTGCTTTCATTTTTTTACTTTTGTGTTAATTTACAAAAGTAAAAAATAAGCTGAAATAAATGATGTAATCATTAATTAAAAATCATTTCCAACAGAAAGAAGTGGATGAAAAAGAACAAATGGCATTTAGATTTCAAGCAAGCTATGGATTTGTATCAATCAACTCCTTTAACAGAATTAATGGAGCTTGCCCATGATATCAGAATAGAGAAGCATCTTGATGCAAAAGTAAGTTGGATAATTGATAGAAACATTAATACAACAAATATTTGTTGTTCAGCTTGTCGCTTTTGTAAATTCTATTGTTCACCTCAATCAAAACGCGCATTTGTTACAACAAAAAAGGAATATAGAAATAAAATAAAGGAATTATACGCTTTAGGAGGTAGGCAGTTATTGTTGCAGGGAGGCTTAAACAAAGATTTGAATTTAGATTATTATGTCGATTTATTTTCTTTTTTCAAGGAAGAATACCCTGATATAAAGATACATGCACTTAGTCCGACAGAAATACAGTTTTTGGCTGAGCAAAGCGGATTAAGTATTTCAGCTGTTTTAAAAACTTTAGTTGATGCAGGCTTAGATAGTTTACCAGGCGGCGGAGCTGAAATACTTTCCCCCAGATTACGCAAAGAATTATCACCACGCAAAGCTACAGTAGAACAATGGTTGGAAGTTATGCGTCAAGCTCATCTTTTAAATATTACTACAACTGCTACCATGATGTTTGCGCATTTGGAAACTGCTGAAGAAAGGATTAGGCACTTATTCCTCTTACGTGATTTGCAAAATGAAAAGCCAACTAGTGCAAAAGGCTTTATTTCCTTTATTCCTTGGCCCTTTGCTCCCAATAATACCCTTTTGGAAAGACAATATCCAAAAGCTAGCTTCAGATGGTCAGCTTCGGATTATATCAGACTGATTGCAATTTCACGCATTCTCTTGTATAATATTTCAAATATTCAAGCATCGTTATTGACTGTTGGGAAATCGGTGGCTCAACTTTGCTTACATGCTGGAGCCAATGATTTAGGTTCGCTATTATTGGAAGAAAATGTTATTAGCGAACAATCTAATCAAGCCTTTATTAGTAAGGAAAAGATGATAAAATTAATAGAGGAAAGTGGATTTCAGCCAGTAGAAAGAGACCAGGACTTTAATTATTTCTAATAAGATACAATAAAAACCGATAATTCTCTTTAGTAAAATATATTAGCAAAATACTAGATTTTTGCAAATATCCTTTGTATTTTTGTACAATAAATATGAGAAAACAGCTTGCTATATTATTTTTCTTTTTGATTTCTGCAAATGCTTTTGCTACCCATCAGCGTGCAGGGGAAATTACGTACAAATATCTTGGCAATCTGACGTATGAATTTACAATTATCACCTATACTTACACTCCCAGTCTTGCTGACAGACCACAACTGGTTGTAGATTGGGGAGATGGAACTACTTCTGTGGTTGATAGAACAAACGAAATATATTATCCTAATGATATAAAATATAATGAGTATAAAACCACACATGCATATTCTGCTCCTGCAACTTATACTATTAGCATGGAAGACCCGAACAGAAATTATGGTGTGCTAAATATCCCCAATTCTGTAAATGTTCCTTTTTATATTGAAACAGAGTTGGTTGTTAATCCTTTTTTAGGTCCAAATAATTCTCCAATTCTGCTAAATCCGCCAATTGACAATGGCTGTACTGGTGTGCCTTTTATTCATAATCCTGGAGCATACGATATTGATGGAGATAGCTTGTCTTATCGCTTGGTTAATTGTAAAGGTGAACAAGGATTAGATATTTTAGGCTATTCGCTGCCTCCTGCCAGTAATAGTATTAGCATTAACCCTACTACTGGAACATTTATTTGGGATAGTCCAACTATACAGGGAGAAGTTAATGTTGCCATCCTTATTGAAGAGTGGAGACACGGTATTAAAATAGGCTCTGTTTTACGTGATATGCAAATTACTATTCAAGCTTGTAATAATAATCCTCCTGAGATATTAAATTACGTTGATACATGTGTAGAAGTTGGTAATACACTAAGTTATCAAATAACAGCGACAGATATTAATAACGACGATGTTACCTTGAGTGCCAGTGGAGGACCGTTTCAATTGCCAAATAATCCAGCTACATTCCCTTCAAATACTGCTAATACTACAGTTAGCTCAACACTTACTTGGACTCCTCTTTGTGAACATGTGCGTCTTAGTCCTTATCAAATATACATTAGAGCTGAGGATGATTCTTATCCTGTGAATTTGATTGATTTGAAAATTATGAATATTAGGGTAGTAGCGCCGGCACCTGAAAATCTCACAGTAACACCTCAAGGAAGTTCTATGCTCTTATCTTGGGATCCATACATCTGTCAAGAAGCAGAATACATCGAAATTTACAGAAAAAACATGTACTATGGTTTTATCCCAGCAGAATGTGAAACAGGAGTTCCTGCATATACTGGATATTCAAAAATAGGGCAAACAAATAATATTACCACTACAAGCTTTGTTGATAATAACAACGGACAAGGAATGATTCCCGGTTTGGATTATTGTTATATGATTATTGCAGTTTTTCCTGATGGAGCAGAAAGTTACGCTACTCCAGAAGTCTGTCAGATGCTTAAAAAAGACCTTCCCGTTATTACCAATGTCAGTGTTCGGAATACAGATTTTACCGATGGAGCGAATTATATTGCTTGGTCTAAAGCTTCAGAAATAGATACCAATTTATACAAAGGTCCTTTCCGTTATTTGATTTATCGTTCTACAAACATTAGCGGTTCTGCTATGCAGCTAATTGATTCTACTTTAAGTGAAAATGATACTACCTATATCGACACTTTGTTAAATACAGAAAGTACAGCAAATTCTTATTATTTGGAGTTATATGATTTATATGCAGGCATTCGGACGCTTGTAGGAGAGAGTGTGCGTGCTTCTTCTGTATTTCTTAGCATTATTCCAACAGACAAAAAA
>CAZJZP010000176.1:0-5380 GCA_964550505.1 uncultured Prolixibacteraceae bacterium
GTTTACGGAGAAGGTTTTCACGGCGTTGTAGGTCATACTACTGATTTAGTAAACGGATGGGCAGTATTTGGTGATGGTGACATCGGTTCCAGTGGAACTAAATTATTTGTGATTGACCATCCACAGGATCCGGGCAATAAATATTTAAGACACTTTTGTGTGGAATCTCCTGAAATTCTAAATATTTACAGAGGGATTGTTGCTTTTAATGCAAATGGAGAAGCTATTGTTGAACTACCAGATTATTTTGAAAGCATTAATACCAACTTTTCTTATCAATTAACGCCAGTTGGAGCTCCTGCAAATTTATATATCAAGCAAAAAATCGAAAACGGTCGTTTTGTTATTGCAGGAGGACAAAGTGGAATGGAAGTTTCTTGGGTGGTTTATGCAGAAAGAAATGATGCTCTGCTTCAGCAAAATCCTGAAAAACGAGCAGTGGTTAAAGACAAAGAAACTCCGGGAACATATTTAAATCCTGAATTATATGGTCAGCCTCAAGAAAAATCTGTCTTTCCTCAGCATAAGCCCAAAGAAGTTAAAAAACTTAATACTGACGATACAGGCAAAGTAAAGAAAATGACACCTTTTAAGGCAACATTACAATAATTTTCATAAAGATTGAGGTTTATAATGAAAATATTAGATAAACTAATCATATTATTTTTCCTTGTTCTTGCTTTAAATACCAAAGCACAAGTCTTCTATATCAACGGAGCAGATGTTAATATTAAGCAAGGGGCTGTAGTTCAAGTAAATGGAAGTTTACAGAATGATAATACGGGAAATTTAGATGTACAACAAAGTGGTATATCAACTGCAGTATTAACTATCCGCGATGATTTCATCAATGACGCAACTAGCGGAGGAAATGGAGATATCTATGTTGCAGGCGATTGGATAAATGATTCTGTTTTTAATGCAGGAACTGGAAGTGTATATTTGAATGGAGCCAACCAACTGCTAGGCGGAACACAAACTACAGCCTTTTATAATTTAGATTTAAGTGGAACAGGAATTAAAACCCAAGGGATTAATCAAAGTGTAAGTGGAGTTTTATCTCTTAATGATAGAGAATTGGCAACAGAAACTTATGGAATGTTTGTTACAAACACGTCCACTACTGCGATTACAAGAACTAGCGGTTTTGTAAGTAGTTTGAATGGTGGATTTTTATCAAGAAATACAGCTTCTATTTCCAATTATTTTTTTCCAGTTGGCTCTAGTCAAGGAACGACGAGGTATCGTCCGATAGATATGATGCCTTCTGCTTTATCAGCTAATACATATACTGTTCGTATGGCAAATGTCGATGCCGGAACAGAAGGCTTTGATAGGAACTTATTGGATACAGGGATTTGCTTAGCAAACCCAAATTTTTATCATCAAATTAATCGTACTTCAGGTTCAGCCTCTGTGCTATTGACTTATTATTATGATGAAGTTGTTGACGGATTATGGGAAAAACTTGGTTATTGGACTACTTCCCCTTCGAATATGTGGAAGAAAATGACTACTACCAATCATACTTCTGCAAGTCCTTTTAACTATATTCAGCGATTTGGTTGGAATGATTTTTCTAATCAAGCCTATATTTTATTAAAACCAGCCATTGAAATTGATTTAGGTCCAGATACCACAATTTGTTCTGGAGATGTTTTAACACTTGACCCTGGGAGTGGATATTCTTCTTATCTGTGGTCAAATTTCACAACAAACCCAACATTAAATGTAAGTACAACTGGAACGTATTCCGTTACTGTTTCCGATGGTGTTTGTTCGGCTGTTGATACGATAGAAATAACAGTCATCAATAATGCAGATGCGACTATTTCCCCTGCAGGTCCTTTTTGTTTAGGAGATCCCACGTATAATCTTGTAACTGTTGACCCAGGCGGCGTTTGGTCAGGAAGCGGAGTAAATGCTTCTGGTGTTTTTGATCCAAATTTAGCTGGTTCAGGAACACATCAAATTATTTATACTATTGGCGGACCTTGTGGAGATGCAGATACGATAGATGTCCAGGTAAGTGCGGGCTACAATGCAACAATTACCCCAGCTGGTCCACTTTGTTCAAATGATCCACCTTTGACACTTTCCGCAGTTGATCCTGGTGGAACATGGTCAGGAAATGGCGTTAATCCAACAACAGGAGTATTTAGTCCTGCTGTGGCAGGTGTTGGGACACATCAAATTATTTATTCCATTGTTGCTTCTTGTGGTGATGCAGATACAATAGATATTCAAGTTATAGCTAGTGCAAATGCAACAATAACTCCAGCAGGTCCTTTTTGCGAAGATGATGCTGCATTTACATTGACAACAGCTCAAGGAGGCGGAGTTTGGTCAGGAAGCGGAGTAAATGCTTCTGGTGTTTTTGATCCATCCTCTGTTAGTCCTGGAAATTACCAAGTAGTATATACTATTGCAGGTTTATGCGGAGATGCAGATTCAATTACCATTCAAGTTATTCAAAATGCCGATGCTAGTATTACATCTGCAGGTCCTTTCTGCGAGAATGATCCTGCTGTAACATTAAGTGCTGTTGATCCAGGTGGAACATGGTCAGGAAATGGAATTAATGCTACAACTGGAGTTTTTAATCCTTCAGCTGCCGGAACAGGCATTCATCAAATAATTTATACCATAAGTTCGCAGTGCGGTGATAGTGATACTGTTCAAATAGAAGTTCTTCCAAATGCCGATGCAAGTATTACAAATCCAGGAATAATCTGTATTTCGGCTGGTTCTGTTAATCTTACAGCAGTTGATACTGGAGGAACGTGGTCAGGTACTGGCGTTAATGCCTCAACTGGTCTTTTTGATCCGCTGATTGCAGGAGTTGGAACACACCAAATCATCTATACAATAGCCACTCAATGTGGAGATGCAGACACCATAAACATTACGGTTATTGATCAGCAAGATGCAAGCATAACAGCCGTTAATGCAATGTGTTCAAATGAATCAGCCGTTCAATTAATAGCAGTTGATTTAGGAGGAGTTTGGACAGGAAACGGTGTTAGTAGTTCTGGTTTATTTAATCCAAATACTGCTGGAGCGGGAGTGCATCAAATTATTTATACTATAGCTAACCCCTGTGGAGATGCAGATACAATAGAAATAACAGTGCATGATACACAAAGTGTATTGTTGGGAGGATTAGATGAATCCTGCATTGATGCGAATGATGGTATTGCTTGGGTTGATATATTTGGTGGAACATTACCATATAGTATTCTTTGGAATAATATGGAAACTACAGATACTATTGCTCCCTTAAGTCCTGGATGGTATGTTGTAACAGTTACTGATAGTAATAACTGTATTGTTAGCGATAGTGTCCGAATATATGCATCAACAGAAGATTGTTTCCCTCCGCATATTTATGTTCCTAATATCTTTTCGCCTAATGGAGATGGAAATAATGACATATTATATGCTTATGGACATGGTATAGAAACTTTGTCTTTAATTATTTATAATCGTTGGGGCGAAAAAGTTTTTGAAACTACAGATATTTTAATAGGATGGGATGGAACATATAATGGAAACAAACTTGACCCTGCTGTTTTTGTTTATTATCTTAAAGCAGAATTAAGTAATGGAGAAATTATTAATCAATCAGGAAATATATCACTTGTTAAATAAAAAATAATAGTAATGAAAACTGTATTCAAGTCTATGTCTAAATTAAGTATTTTAAGTTTATTGTTATTCTTTATAAGTATTCAACTTAATGCACAATTATTTAATAATAATGGTGCTGATATTGTCATGATGGAAGGTGTTTATGTAGGTGTTGACGGAGATTTTTTGAATGACAATGCTGGAGAATTGGATATTCGTCAATTAGCATCTGTTCCCGCAGTTTTAACAATTACAGGTGATTTTACTAATGATGCAACAACAGATGCAGACGGTGTGATGGAAGTGGAAGGGGATTGGTTAAATAATAGCGTTTTTAATGCCGGAGTTGGAAGTGTTTTTCTTAATGGTGCTAATCAAAATTTAGGAGGTACACAATCTACCACTTTTAATCTCTTGGATTTAAGTGGCACAGGTATTAAGACAATGGCAATTGACCAATATGTAAGTGGTCATTTATCATTAAATGATAGAGAATTAGCAACAGAAACATATACTATGCATGTAGAAAATGTTTCAACAACAGCGATAACAAGAACAACAGGTTTTGTGAGTAGTTTGGATGGAGGATATTTATCCAGAAATACAGCTTCTGACTCTACGTATCTCTATCCAGTAGGCTCGAGTCAGCTAACAGCAAGGTATCGACCGATAGAAATAGCACCAGCTTCATCTTCAGCGAATACTTACGTAGTGAGAATGGCAAATGTAGATGCCACAACAGAAGGCTATAACAGAAATGCATTAGATCAAGGTATTTGTATTGCAAATCCTGATTTTTATCATCAGATAGATAGAACAGCTGGAACAGATGCCATTGACCTTACGTATTATTACGACGAAGCAGTTGATGGATTATGGGATAATATTGGATATTGGACAGCGACAGTTCCGCAGTGGGAAGAAATGACAAACACAACACATCAAACAGGAACTCCATTTAATACTATTGAACAAACAGCATGGAATAATTTTTCAGAAGAAGCATATATCTTAATTAATCCTTTAGCAGATGCCACAATTGATTTAGTGTCAGCAATGTGTTCAAATGAGTCGCCAATTCAATTAAATACAGCCGAACCTGGTGGAACTTGGTTTGGTAGTGGGGTTAATTCCAGCGGACTTTTCGATCCTTTTGCAGCAGGAGCAGGCACACATCAAATTATATATACCATAGCAGATCCTTGTGGCGATTCAGACACTCTAGATATTACTGTTCATGAAACACAAAGCATCATTCTTGGTTCAGTAGATGAAAGTTGTAATGGAGCAAATGATGGTGTTGCTTGGGTGGATATTTACAATGGAACACAACCGTATAGTATTATTTGGAGCAATGGTTTGGGAACAGATACTATTCAGCCACTTGCCGCTCCAGCATGGTATTCAGTCTTGGTAACTGATGCTAATAATTGCGAAGTTATGGATAGTGTATTTATATATAGATCCACAGAAGATTGTATTCCACCACATATTTACATCCCAAATATTTTCTCTCCAAACGGTGATGGAAATAATGATATTTTATATGTTTACGGCAAAGGAATAGAAGATTTATCATTAATCATCTATAATCGATGGGGAGAGAAAGTTTTTGAAACGAAAGATGTGTTAAGCGGATGGGATGGAATGCACAAAGGAAAATTATTAGATCCAGCGGTTTTTGTGTATTATTTGAAAGCTAGTTTGGAAGATGGTCAAGATATAGATCAATCAGGAAATATTACCTTAG
>CAZJZP010000177.1:0-5367 GCA_964550505.1 uncultured Prolixibacteraceae bacterium
ATTGCAGTTAATGTTCCTGAATGGATTACAGAGAATTGTATTCAGTGTAACCAATGTGCTTATGTTTGTCCTCATGCTGCTATTCGACCATTCTTATTAACAGAAGAGGAACTAAAGAATGCACCAGAAGGAACAGAAACACAAGATGGAAAAGGTGGAATTAAAGAATACAAATTCCGTATTCAAGTAAGTCCTTTAGATTGTACGGGTTGTGGCAATTGCGAAGATGTTTGTCCTGCTCCTACAAAAGCCTTAGTGATGAAACCTTTATTGTCACAAATGAAAGAAGCAGATCGCTTTACTTATATGGATGAAAAGGTTGGATATAAAGATACTGTTCTTGAGAAATCTAAAACAGTTAAAAACAGTCAGTTTGCACAACCACTCTTTGAGTTTTCCGGAGCTTGCGCTGGTTGTGGAGAAACGCCTTATATTAAAGCAATTACACAACTTTTCGGTGAACGAATGATAATCGCTAATGCCACAGGATGTTCTTCCATTTTTGGTGGATCAGCACCATCAACACCTTATGCTCCTAATTATAAATCAGGAAAAGGGCCAGCTTGGGCAAACTCTTTATTTGAAGATAATGCAGAGTATGGTTTTGGTATTTCTGTTGGTGTAGAGAAAATGCGTGAACGTATTGCCTATATGATAGAAAGTGCAAATTGGAATGCAGAAGCAAAAGAAGCAGGAAAAGCATGGACAGAATCTATGGATGATGCTGCTAAATCTGAAGAAGCTTCTGAAAAATTACTTGCTGCTATCGATGGCTTACAAGATGAAAATGCTAAAGAAATTAAAAATCTAAAAGATTATTTAATTAAAAAATCTGTTTGGATATTTGGTGGTGACGGTTGGGCTTATGATATTGGATATGGTGGCTTAGACCATGTTATTGCAACAGGTAAAGATGTGAATATTCTTGTACTAGATACAGAAGTGTATTCTAATACCGGAGGACAAGCTTCTAAATCAACTCCTGTTGGAGCAGTAGCAAAATTTGCAGCAGCTGGAATGCGCACCAGAAAGAAAGATTTAGGTGCTATGGCGATGACATACGGTTATGTGTATGTTGCGCAAGTTGCGATGGGTGCAAGCCAATCACAATTCTTTAAAGCAATTAAAGAAGCGGAAGCATATCCAGGACCATCTGTTATTATAGCTTATGCTCCTTGTATTAATCATGGTTTACGTGCCGGAATGGGAAAATCTCAATTACAAGAGAAATTAGCTGTAGAAGCTGGTTATTGGGCTAACTATCGTTATAATCCATTATTGGAAGCCGAAGGAAAAAATCCATTTGTTATGGATTCTAAAGAACCTGATTGGACAAAATTCCAAGATTTCTTGAATAGCGAAGTACGTTATACTTCTCTTAAAAAAGCTTTCCCAGAAGTGGCTGATAAGCTCTTTAAGCAAGCTGAAGAAAACGCTAAATGGAGATATAATTATTATAAACGAATGGTTGAATAATCATTTTTTATAAAATAATTAAGGTCGAATATAGAATATGTTCGACCTTTTTTTTACTTTTATCCAAAATTTATATTAAATCTAGAAAATGAAAAAGATTTTTATTTTATTTATTGCATTAAGCGTATTATATGCATGCAATTCAAAGAAAGAAGAAACAAAAGAAATTTCTTCCACTCCTTCTGCAACGGAAAGACTTTCTGAACACTTAATGATGGCTACTCTCTGGCAACAAACAGCAGCGGAATACCAAGCACTTTGTTATCAGGCTTTTAATGTTGCGAAACTGCAATTAGAGATGATGTATCTTAATGTAGATGTTGAAAAATCAGCTATTGTAGTTGATATTGACGAAACCATGCTTGACAACACTTATTATCAAGCAGAATTAGTCCTTAGTAAAAGATTATATACTTCCGATCATTGGAATGATTGGTGTCGTTTGGAAAAAGCTACTCCTGTTCCAGGTGCATTGGAATTTATGAACTATGCCTATGAAAAAGGTTTTCAGTTGTATTACGTTTCCAACAGAAAACAAGAAGTAGAAGAAGAAACATTGAAAAACTTACAGGATTTAGGATTTCCAATGGCAGATAAAGAGCATCTTTTTGTCAGAACGGATGAGTCTTGCAAAGTAAACAGAAGAAAGAAAATCGAAGAAAACCATACAATCATTATGTTGATAGGTGATAATTTGGCAGATTTCTCTGGAGATTATAAAGATTTATCGAAAGAAGAAAGAGCAAATCAAGTAGCAAAAGATAAAAATGCTTTTGGAAGTAAATATATTGTTTTACCAAATCCGATGTATGGTGATTGGGAAGCCGTCTTTTATGATGGAGATTTCAGCATTTCTGATAGCCTGAAAATAGAAAAAAGAATGCAGGCTCTCCAAGGTTTTGAATAGATTCTCATTTAATTGAATATTAACATAAAAGAAATTCAATGAAAAAACAATTGCTCATCCTATGCAGTATTCTGATAAGTTTAGGACTTACAGCACAAACGCTTTCTCCTAAAGTTTTTTTTCAGGAACATCCTCGAACGCACAATGTAAAATTAACAACAGATGGAGAGTATTTATACACCTGTAATGGCGGAAAAGCCCACGAAGGGATGATAAATAAATACACTCTCAATGGACAATTGCTGGAATCCTATGATATTTACTTGGATATGCGCAGTATTATGTATAATGCAAAAGATAAAGCATTATATGTGGCAGCCTTTGATCGCAATATTTATAAAATTACGGATTTAAGTGAAGGAAGTTTTGTTTTGGTGCATAAGGAATTGTATGAAGATGGACAAGCAAATCTAGCACTAGACAGCAAAGGGAAGAATTTATACTATATGAGCAATGGTAGCGTTATAATCTATGATTTTAAAAGCGGAAAAGAAAAAAAACGCTTTAATAGTATTGATTGTGGAAAATACACAACCGAAGGTTCTTCTGCAATAGCAGTTGGAGAAAAGCATTTTTACACATGGAACGCAAAGCATAAGATTATTTTTGTTTATGATATGAAAGGAAACAAAGTAAAAAATATAAATATTGCTAATGGCGATTATGGATTTTCTCTTTCTTATGCCAATGGGATGCTTTTTGTTGCTGTTGATGGAGATTATGAAATGGGAACCTGGTATGGATATGAAATTGATTAGATTTTAGTTTATAGACCTTTAAAATATATAATGTGGCAGATAGTATTGTAATTATACCGACGTACAACGAAAAGGAAAATATTGAGCGGATTCTCCGTACAGTTTTTTCTTTAAATCATGATTTTCATGTTTTGGTTGTAGAAGACAATTCTCCTGATGGAACGGCAGATATTGTTCATCGTTTAATGGAAGAATTTCCTGAAAAACTCTTTATTGAAGAAAGAAAAGGAAAATTAGGCTTAGGAACAGCCTATATTCATGGATTCAAATGGGCATTAGCACGAAAATATAACTATGTTTTTGAAATGGACGCAGACTTTTCGCATAATCCCGAAGATTTATTGCGTTTATACGATTCTTGTCATAATGATAATGCTGATGTAGCAGTTGGTTCGCGCTATGTTACCGGAGTAAATGTGGTTAATTGGCCAATGGGAAGAGTCTTGATGTCGTATTACGCATCGAAATATGTGCGAATGATTACCCGTATGAAAATAAAAGATACTACCGCAGGTTTTGTATGTTATACTAGAAAAGTGCTAGAAACCATGCGTTTAGATAGAATTCGCTTTACAGGATATGCTTTTCAGATTGAAATGAAATATACTGCCATCAAACTCGGATTTGTAGTGAAAGAAGTTCCAATAATTTTTACAGACAGGACCTTGGGTGAATCAAAAATGAGTTCCGGAATTTTTAAGGAAGCCTTTTTTGGTGTTATCAAGCTGCGTTGTACGAATATTAAAAAAAGACACACAAAAAAACTAAAATAGTCTTAATAAAGAGACTATCTGAAGAAAGGATACATGAAAACCTTAATATCTAATGCTATCATTGTAAATGAAGGCATACAACAAAAAGCACATCTTGTAATTGAAGATGCCTTAATAGAAGGCTTGTATAAAGAAATTCCTGAAAACACGGATTTTGACAATAGAATAGAGGCGGAAGGATTGTATCTTTTCCCTGGAATTATTGACGATCAGCTTCATTTTCGTGAGCCGGGTATGACAGATAAAGCAGAAATTGCCACCGAATCCAAAGCAGCCGTTGCTGGTGGTGTTACTTCTTTTATGGATATGCCCAATACTATTCCTGCTGTTTTAACGCAAAAGCATTTGGAAGAAAAATATAGTCTTGCGGCTCAAAAATCACTGGCGAATTATTCTTTTTATATGGGAGCTTCCAACGATAATTTGGATGAAATTCTAAAAACCAATCCCAAAGAAGTGTGCGGTTTGAAAGTTTTTATGGGATCTTCTACAGGGAATATGTTGGTTGATAAGAAAGAAAGCCTGGAAGCTATTTTTAAACACAGTCCTTTATTAATTGCAACACATTGTGAAGATGAGGGAATAATTCAAGAAAATACCGCTTATTATAAAGCCAAATTCGGAGAAAATCCCCCAGCCAATATTCATTCCTTAATACGCTCAGCAGAAGCTTGCTATGCATCATCTTCTTATGCGGTTGAATTAGCAAAAAAATTCAATAGCCGATTGCATATCTTGCATCTTTCTACTGCGCGGGAAATGGAATTACTGGATAATAGCATTCCTTTGCCAGATAAAAAAATAACAGCTGAGGTTTGTGTTCATCATCTTTTTTTCAATGATGAAGCTTATCATGAAAAAGAAAATTTTGTGAAATGGAATCCGGCAATTAAAACAGACGCAGACCGAAAAGCATTGTTTCAAGCATTGTTAGATGGGAAAATTGATGTTATTGCTACCGATCATGCGCCACATTTAGAAGCAGAGAAAGAAAAAAGCTATTATCAGGCTCCTTCGGGCGGACCGATGGTTCAGCACAGTTTACAGGCAATGCTCGCTTTTCATCAATTGGGAGAAATAAGCTTAGAACAAATTATTGAAAAAATGTGCCATAATCCGGCAATTACTTTTAATATTGAAAAACGAGGATTTATTCGTCCGAATTACTATGCTGATTTAGTTTTAGTTGATTTGAATGCCAAGCAAAAAATAGACAAGGAAAGCATATTATACAAATGTGGCTGGTCGCCACTAGAAGGTATGCAATTCTATTCCGCTGTTCGAAAATGCTTTGTAAATGGCAATTTGGTCTATGATGAAGGTGTATTTAATGAAGAATCTAAGGGAATGCGTTTGCGGTTTGAACGATAAAGTTATCCATTAATAAAAACCCTGTGTAATAAAAAAAGGCAGACTGTAAAGTGCTGCCTTTTTGATAATGAGATAATTTCTT